>CAYSIH010000132.1:0-5315 GCA_964431005.1 uncultured Sphaerochaeta sp.
ACCTTCATATCAGGTTGAATAATCTCTTTGGTGGGATTCATCTGTTCAATTATGGAAAAGTCCTTATACAGAGAACAGCCAACCCCGCCAAGTAGGGCAGCACCCATACTCGTTGCTTCAGTGAGAAATTGTGGGATTATGATATCACATCCAAAGACATCTGAGAGAATCTTTCTCAAATAGACATTGAGAGCCCCCCCTCCAATAAAGTTGACCTGCCTGTCCGGAACCTCTGCAAGCATCCCTGTAAGACAGAGGTTCAGATTCATTGCCACCCCTTCCAGGAGGGCCCTACAGTAATCATTGAAATTCGTATTCAAATTCATTCCTACGAATGCCCCTTGGGCCTGGGTGTTCCACCAAGGAGAACGTTCCCCCATAAGATAGGGAAGATAGTAGAGTCCATTTGCCCCTGGTTGTGATGCTTCTGCAAAAACATTAACCCTATCCATGGTTTTGCCATCTGAAGAGTTGAGGAATGTTTTAGCAAACCAAGACAATGACCCTCCAGCTGTCTGCATGGTGGCACAAGGCTGGTAGAGCCCCTCTACAGGGTGAGCCCAAGTGAAGGCCAGCATCTTTTCATCGACCAGAGGCCGCTCGGAGGCTATGGAGACCCAAGACGAGGATCCCATATAACAGTAAGGTTTTCCAAAGGAGACAGAACCAGCACCCAAGGAGGCGCATCCTCCATCACCTGAACCTATGATGACAGGAGTCCCTTCAGGGATACCTGTCGCCTGGCTTGCCTTCCTGTGCACAGAGCCTATACAGGTAGTGGAAGGGACTACATCTGGAAATAGTGACTTGGGGATACCAACCCCATTGAGGATTTCATCAGACCAAGAGAGTGTCTCCAGGTCGAAGGCATTCGTCCCTGAGGCGTCATTATGATCAGTATAGAATTTCCCTGTAAGCAAGAAGTTTACATAATCTTTAGCTTGCAATACCTTATGGGTCTTTTTGTAGACCTCGGGAAGATTCTCCCGAATCCACATCAGCTTTGTCAGCGAGTAAGACGAGCTGGGACGATGGCCGGTGATCTTGTATATCTTCTCAAAACCAAGGGCATCGATGAACTCCTTCTCCTGCTTCGTGCTGCGCTGGTCGCAGTAGATAAGTGAGTTATGCAGGGGCTTGCCCTGCTCATCAACACAGAGGCAAGCCATCATCTGGCCACTGAAAGATACAGCAGCTACCTTTGTACGATCAATTGTTGCTAGCACTTTCTCAGAAGAGAGACATACGGCTTCCCACCAGAAGGCAGGATCCTGCTCGGCCCAATTCTGATTGAATACATGCATATCGTAAGGGGCTACATAACTCGCTACAAGTTTTCCCTTTTCATCGAAAAGAGTAGCCTTGTTTCCGGTTGTCCCCAAATCGTGTGCTAAAATATACTGGTTCATACTACCCTATCCCTTTTCTTGAATTATTTGGAATCTGCCTTTCTCTTCTGATCAATCCATACCGAAGCAACAATCAGGACACCTACAATAATTTGCAGGATGAAAGAGTTGATCCCAAGTAGGTTTCCCCCATTCTGTATGACAGAGATAAGCAGTGCTCCCAAAACGGTCCCTAGTATCGTTCCAGAACCTCCACTGAGACTTGCTCCACCGACAACAGCGGATGCAATGGCATCCATCTCGTACCCTTGTCCTGCAGTAGGTATTCCATTGGCTAAGCGGGAGGTCATTAGCACACCTGCAAGTCCACTGAGCAAGCCACTGATAGCGTATACGCTAACGGTAACTCTTGCCACATTGATTCCTGAAAGTTTGGCAGCTTCAACATTGCTGCCATAAGCGAATATGTTACGGCCAAAGATCATCTGGGTAGTTACTACAAAGGTAACAAGGATCACCAGAAGCCACACAAAGAACAATGAGGGCAGACCAAGCACCAAACTCTGCGAAAAGTTGGTAAATGCTTTAGGAAGACCTGCTATCATACGGGCATTTGATAAGAGCATGACTATCCCTCGGGCCGCCTGCATCATTCCCAAAGTCGCAATAAATGGAGGGACCTTTCCGTAGTGGATGATCAGGCCGTTGATCATGCCAAGCAGGGTACAAACTAGTATGGCAATCATGACTGAAGGAAAAATAGCCATACCAGAAGCTAGAAGCTTGGAAACAACGATACTGGCAACTCCCACTATTGAACCAACTGAGAGGTCGATTCCTCCAGAAATGATAACAAAGGTCATTCCCAAGGCAATGATGCCATTCACTGAAGTCTGCCTAACCAAGTTCCGTATGTTGTTTGTAGTAAAAAAGTTCTTTGATGCAAAAGAGAGGATTATAATGAGAAAAACAACAATTATCAACAAGTTCCCTTCCACAAACCTTGACCTCTTTTTAGAAAATAATTTCATACCTGTTCTCCTTTCTTCCTGTTTTTTACAAACCTGAGGCAAATCGTAGCAAAGATTCTTCACTAAAATCTTCACGGGAAACTATGTGATCCATACTCCCCTCATGCAAGACTCCAATTCGATCAGAGAGACCCATTACTTCAGGCAAATAGGAAGAGATCAAGATTACCGCATTCCCTTGACTGGTAAGTTCTTCAATTAGCTTATAAACCTCTTGCTTGGCTCCTACATCAATACCTACGGTAGGTTCATCAAAAATGTAGAGCTTGCTTTCACAACAGAGCCACTTTCCGATAATAACCTTTTGCTGGTTGCCTCCAGAAAGGTTATATACAATCTGATGTATTGAAGGTGTCTTGATATTCAACTTTTCAACTGATTGCTCAGTACGCTCCCTCTCCTTCTTTCGCAACACGAAATTAAACTGGGAGATGCGTTTGTAAGAAGCAAGATTTATGTTGTGGTTCACCGATTGGCTCAGAGCAAGACCCTGTTGTTTCCTATCCTCGGGCAACAGGCCAATCCCCAAGCTGATAGCTTTTGCTGGAGTATTAATAGTCACCTGTTCTCCGTTAAAGAAGATAGTACCACTATCAAGGCGGTCTGCTCCGTAGATTGCACGGACAACTTCTGTACGCCCGGAACCAACCAACCCGAACAGGCCGAAGATCTCTCCAGCCTTCACTGAAAAGTTGATATCCTTAACCTTAATATCTCTATTTAGGTTCTCAACACGTAAGAGTTCCTCTCCCTTTGGAAAGCGTTTGATATTATACATATCACTTAAGGACCTTCCAACCATCAAGGAGATCAGCTCATCCTGGTCTGTTTCAGAAACAGGCATGGTCTTTATATGTTTCCCATCTTTTAGAACTGTGACAGTATCACAGATGGTGAATATCTCTTCCAAACGATGGGATATGTAAATTATAGATATTCCATCAGCCTTGAGCTTGTTAATAATTTCAAATAGGATCTCAACCTCTTCATTGCTCAGAAGTGCTGTAGGCTCGTCAAAGATGATAAGCTTGGACTTTTTATGCACTGTCTTGGCTATTGCAACCATCTCCTGCATTGCAGGGGACAAGGAGGTTATCCGTAGCTTAGGATCAACATTTACATTAAGCGCTTTCAATGTCTCTTCGGTCTTCTCATATACATAGGCCCAATCAATTAGGCCATTTTTCTTTCTGGGATACTGCCCAAGAAAAAAATTCTCCCCTATCGACAAATCGGAAGCTAGTGTCAGATCCTGATAGACAGCTGCAAGACCCAGCTTGCTAGCCTCAATTACATTCGCTACCCTAATCTCCTCTCCTTGTATCTTTATGGAACCAGCATCTTCTTTGTAGACACCCATAATGATTTTGATGAGCGTTGATTTGCCTGCACCATTTTCACCAACCAGTCCATGAACCTCGCCTGGATAAATCGTCAGATCAACATTGTCCAAGGCCTTGACTCCAGGAAACTGTTTGAAAATCCCTTTCAATTCTAGAAATGATGCTTTCTCCACCATGGGCCTCCTTTATTAATTTATATAATTTAGCAAACCAAGCCCCCTCAAAGAGTGAAGGAGCTTGGTTCTCATAGAATCATCTAGTAATCAATACTTCTTGAGTGTGAATGGATCAAGAATGCCCTGGATTTCAGGATTATTGACATTGTGCTTTTCTACAGCCACAACACCGGTGTCCACATACTCGGGAAGCTTCTCGCCCTGAATGGCCCTTACAACAGAATCGACGCCCTTGTATCCCATTCCATAGGGATCCTGGACCATGATGGCTTTCAGTACGCCACTCTTGATAGCTGCAACTTCTTCTGGGTCTGAATCATAAGCTGTTACCATAATCCTGTCACCAAGCTTCTGTTCGCTGATAGAACGGGCAACACCATCGGCTGAGTGGTTATTATCTGCAAAGATACCAACGAGGTCTTTTCCATAGGTTGTGATCAGATCTTCGGTTACTGTCATCGCCTTGATGATGTCATTATCGACATACTTGGTATCAATCAACTGGATTCCAGGAATCAATTGCTTGATTCTTGTTACAAAACCGATGTCACGATCTGTCAGGACCTGCACACCAGCCATTGCACTTACTACTGCAATTTTCTTTCCTGCTGTGGAGATGTTGTTCTTCTTCAAGTACTCAAACATCTTGTCTGCAGCCATTGCACCTCCAACACTATTGTCGGTGGCAAGGAAAGAGTGCACTTTCTTAGTATTCACCCTGTTGTCTGCGGTAACAATCTTGATGCCCTTATCATAAGCCATCTCAATGGCTGGTACAGTTGCATCAGAACTGGTAGATGCTATGAGAATACCGTCTGGATTTGTAGAAATAACGTTCTCAAGAATAGCTACCTGCTTGTCGATGTCTGCCTCTGAAGGCGGACCATAGGTGGTGATCTTCACTAGATCTGGATGCTCGAAACCATAGTTCTGAGCTCCTACCAGCAAATACTGCCAGAAATCTGAGTCTGTGGCCTTGATGATAACTGCGATCTCATAGGGTTTCACTCCCTTAGGTCCAGTCTTCGTTTCCTGTGCACCTTGGGCAAACAAGCTCATAGATGCGATGATGCTAATCATCAGCAGAGCACACAAAAATCTCTTACCAACTTTCTTCATACATTCCTCCTTAGGTTGTATCAACCTGTATAAACTACTATGCAAGGAGTATGCCAAAACTAAGATTAAAAATATAATTTTTTAATAAATCTTTATAATAAAATGGTTTAATAAAAATAAACCTATCATCTACCATTTGTAGCTATAATGATTTTGATGGTTTCTGTACAAATATTGCTTATATAGTGTTTAAATATTGAACATGTCGATGGACACACAGCACAGATGAACAGTTTCTACTTGCCATAGACAGAATGCAAAGGGACATTACCAACAATATTCTGTCATACTACTGGC
>CAYSIH010000133.1:0-5298 GCA_964431005.1 uncultured Sphaerochaeta sp.
TTCCAATAAGCATGTCAGTCCTCTGCACCCTCTTGGGCACGATCGGGGTAAGCGAAAACCTTCCCTTCGTAGTTTCGAAGATACAGATTCTTCTCATCATGGCTCACTTCATAATCAGGCAGGATGGGGACTTTGCCTCCACCTCCAGGGGTGTCTATGACATACTGGGGAATGGCATATCCGCTGGTAAATCCTCGGAGTCCTCTGATGAGCTCCTTACCCTTGTCAACCGTTGTACGGAAGTGGGCAGAGCCTGTGATAGGGTCACACTGGAAGAGATAATAGGGCTTGATCCTCACCTTCAAAAGACGGTGGTACAGCTCCATAAGTGTCTCAACCGTATCGTTCACACCCTTAAGCAGTACGGTCTGGCTACCCATGACCACTCCGGCATCAGCAAGGCTGTTGCAAGCCTTTGACGACTCAGCTGTGATCTCATCAGGATGGGTGCAGTGCACACTCAGGTAAATGGGTTTATAACGTTTGAGAATCCTCAGGAGGTTGGGAGTAATTCGTTGGGGAAGGACCATGGGGACCTTGGTCCCTATCCTGACTATCTCAACATGTTTGATCGCGGTGATCTCCTTGAGCAGCCACTCGATCTTCTCATCTGAAAGGGTCAGGGGGTCTCCACCGGAAATGATGACGTCGCGGATAGCCGGAGTGTTTCGGATATATTCGATCGCTGCCTTCCAATGACTTTCCAGGGGTTCGGTATGCCCTCCCACGAGGCGGGAACGGGTACAATACCTGCAATAGACTGAACAGAAGCTTGTGGTAAGGAACAAAGCCCTATCAGGATAGCGGTGAACAATGCCGGCAACAGGGCTGGTGTTCTCTTCATGCAAGGGATCTTCACTTTCGCCAGGAGAAGTGAAGGACTCAAGGATGGAGGGGATTACACTCTTACGCAGGGCGCTATCACTGTCAGAGGGATCGATCAGACTAAGGTAGTAGGGGGTTACTGAGAAAGGAAAGCTGGACTGGGCATCTTCGAGGGCTTGTTGCTCTTCAGTGGTAAGCGTAAGGAAACGGGAGATCTGGCTAAGGGTGGTGATTCGATGGGAGACTTGCCAGTGCCAGTCATCCCACATCTCTTTGGTCACGTCCGGAAAATAGGTTTTCCTGAACTTCGCGACTCGACCCCTGCGGGAGGTTTCAGAGCTTGCTCTGGAACGCTTGGGGGCGCCTGGATCGGGGATACTCTGAGACATGCAAAAGGGCATGTCCTTGCGTATAAGCGGAGGATCGCCGTCATCTACATTAACTGTTTGATTTGTATTGAATTGTTCCATAGGAACCTTCTTCGGTCAGAGCGATTCATCCAAGCAAAAACTATTATGACCCTCTGATCCATTACAACTCGAAGTGTATCATCAAGATTGGAAAACGTCTGCATTGGAAGGCTCATTTTTCGAAGATTTTCTGGGTATTTTCGCTTAAATTGTGTCTTGTGGAATTTTCTCTAAAAACTGAGATATCGAGAGGAATCCATTGAAGCAAAACAGGAGCGTACAAGCGGTGAGGACTCACACTTAATTCCTCAAATAGACTCGTTCAGGATGCCCCATAACTATCCTTCTTCAACCTGAGGTATATCTTTCGCAGTTCATCCGCCACTTCCGGATGTCTATAAGAATTGCGGTAAATGATGTTAAGTTCTCGCACCATCCTAAACCCACCGGCAAGGGGCACTACATATAACTTGCCTGCCAGCTGTTCCAGTAGGCAGGCGCTGTGACTCATGACTGTCACCCCTTGGTTATTAAAAACCAGTTCTTTGATGATGGGAACATTGTCTATCTCCATCATAACATTATAGTTTTTGATCGTTTCTCCGTTTTGATTAAGGAACTGCTCGAATTGACGTCGAGTTGCCGCAGTGGAAGGTCGAAGAATGAGCTTTTCTTCTTTTAATCTATCCAGGGTCACACTCTGATGAGTTGCTAGTGAATTCTCGGGTGATACCACAAGATTAAGGTAGTCAGTATCAATTTTCATGGTAGTGAACTCATCATCAGCAATGAACCCGCCAACAATAGCCAAGTCAATCTCAAACGTTTGTAGATGGGCCCGCAATGATTCCAAAGTCCCCGTTTCGATGCGTACTTTGGTTTTTCCATGGATGTTACAATACTCCGCTACGACTTGAGGAAGCAAGTTCTCCTCTGCAGTTGCAGTCATCCCAACAACGAGTCGTTTGATATTATGGCGGCAATCCTCCAAGGCAATGAGAGCATTTTCCTGTACCCCTGTAGCCTGTTTTGCATATTTGTGGAGTATCTCCCCTTCTGTGGTGAGTTTCAGACCACGGCCGGATTTATTGAAAATCTTGATGTCATATTCTTCTTCCAACAGTCGAATCTGATGGCTTACGGCGGGTTGGGTAATGAAGAGAAGTTCAGCAGTTTTAGTGAAAGACTCAGTCTCTACCAATGTTAACAAGGTTTTGATTTTCGGGTCTATCATTGTATATTCTCCTACATTCAAGTCATACCATAGAACTCTATAAAAAACCAATTAATAATATTAATGACCCCATTAAAAAATGTAATTTGCTTAATGCAAAAGAGTTGAGTATCCTCCTTAATACCTAGGCAACTACTATTGTACCCTAGCATCGGATACAAATCCATAAGGGAGGGATAACGCCATGCATTTCTTTGAAGGGATACTTTCGATTCATGATAACTCAGCAACCATCCTATTGCTGAACTTAGTTTTGGGTGCGGGATTCCTCATGACCCGAGTCACTAAGCTAGCCCGATTGCCTCACGTTACAGGCTATCTGTTAGCTGGAATTCTTATTGGCCCGAGCCTATTGAATCTAGTCAGTCTTGAAACTGTACAAAAACTTGATGTAGTAACCGATATAGCCCTTGCCATCATCGCCTTTTCTGTAGGGAAGTTTTTCAAACTTTCAAAATTGAAATCAAATGGGATCAAGTCGGTCATCCTCACCTTGTTTGAAGCATTTGCTGCGTTCCTTATTGTCATGTTTGGAATGCGGCTCCTGTTTGGATTGCCTTGGACGTTCTGTCTGCTTTTGGGAGCCATAGGATCAGCGACAGCCCCTGCAAGCACCATGATGACAATTAGGCAATACAATGCAAAAGGCCCCTTTGTGGATACCATCCTACAGGTGACGGCACTTGATGATGCATTCGCTCTGATAGCCTTTAGCGTCTGTGCGGCAATACTCCAAGCAATGGATACAGGGCATATGAATGTTACAGTCCTGCTGATCCCTATTCTAAAGAACCTCTTCACGGTGGCTCTAGGTTTCGGGGTTGCATTTGTCCTCAAGTATCTCATTGTAAAGCGTAATTCTGATGATCATCGTTTGGTGGTCCTGATGATAGCCATTTTTAGCTTGACTGGATTCTGCTCTGCACTCTCCGTTTCCCCCTTGCTCGCCTGTATGGTTTTGGGGGCAACATACAGGAACATCAGTGATGATGAACAGCTTTTTGGGCTGTTAAACTTTTTCGCTCCTCCTATACTGCTTACGTTCTTCGTCGTCTCTGGTATGAAGCTGGATCTCCAAATGCTCAAAGTTGCAGGAATTATGGGCATTACGTATTTCTTCATCCGCATACTGGGGAAATATATCGGTTCATTCGTGGGTGCTTCAGTTCTTTCATTGGACTCTTCCATACGCAACTACTTGGGCCTAGCCCTCTGCCCCCAGGCAGGGGTTTCAATTGGGTTGGCTGCATTAGGGCAGCGGTTGCTGCCACCGGATATGTCTGTCCTGCTCTCTACCATTATCCTATCCTCTGCTGTACTCTACGAGATAGTTGGTCCTGCAAGTGCCAAAGCTTCATTAATTCTAGCGGGAGCGATTACGAAAGAAAACCTGCAGAAAAAACAAAAGGAGATGAATAATGCGTAAAAGGACACTAATCACTATTCTTGTCATCCTCGCCATTGTCATCGTCCTCGCTCTTGAGCTCTATGGCCTGAATTGGGTTTTCAAGGATACGCCTGAGGATCAGGGGCTGGAAACATCTGTCCTCATTATGATGTAAGGGAACAGGAATATTTGCTATAACTCTTGATTCGGCATCCTTAGGCCAAACAAACTGGTTATTGTGCGGATGTAAAAGATTGTATCGAATTTATTGATTTTAGGCTTCCAAGTCCTTATGCATCACTCCATACTGGACTTGCCATGAACACACCCTTACCTACCCAAAAGGCAAAAGAAGCAGCCCTCCTTTTGCAAGAGGCCCTCGACATCCATAAAGTTCTCGACTACGAGGGAGAGAAACTCGTATCCACAGACCACCTCTTTGGCCCTGCTAGGGGGCAGATGTTCGGCATCCTTATCTGTGAGGACAAAGAGGGAAACGAAATCATCCTCAAGGCCTTCTCCGGCCAATATGAGGGGAAATGGCTCATTCCAGGCTGGATAGGGCCCGTGGTTGACCCTATAAGCTATGACCAGATCGTCAAAAATAACGATGCTCTCCTACATGAATTGACTGAAAAGATCGACTGTAGGGAAACCATGAACAGGAAAATGCTCGTACAGCAGAGGAGAAGTCTCTCCCAATCAGTGTTGCAAGAGCTCTACAACCTCTATCAGTTTCGCTGCATCGATGGCGCAATAAAGACATTTTCCGACATATTCGGTCCAAAGAACCCCCCTACAGGCACTGGTGACTGTTGCGCACCAAAATTACTGCAGTATGCTTTTAGCCATGCCCTGCACCCCGTTAGCATGGCTGAGTTCTATTATGGTCTGCCAAACCGGTCAGGGAGCAAGGAACACAAAGCCTTCTATGCCCCTTGTGACGACAAGTGCCGACCCCTACTGGGGCTTATGCTCGGGCTAGACATCGTTTACTGTGACGCATCACTACTTGTCGTAAACAAAGAGGGGGGCCTCCTCTCTGTCCCCGGCAGAGGAGAGGATAAGCAAGATTGCGTGGAAAGCCGGGTTAGGCGGCTCTTCCCTCATGCCCCTAGGCAGTGTGCTGTCCATCGCTTGGATATGGACACCTCAGGCTTGCTGGTCCTGGCCTTGGATAAGGAAGCCCATAGGAATCTCTCCATGCAGTTCATGCAACTAGAGGTGGAAAAAGAGTATGTGGCGCTCCTCAAAGGGGTAGTCAAACAGGAAGCAGGAGAGGTACGCCTCCCCTTCCGCCTTGATGTGAATAACAGACCCTACCAGATCTACGATGAAGAGCAAGGCAAGTGGGGAACTTCCCTATGGAAGAAACTTCGTGTCGAGCCTTCACCTGACGGATTGGTGACAAGGGTACGCTTCACCCCGCTTACAGGAAGGAC
>CAYSIH010000134.1:0-5296 GCA_964431005.1 uncultured Sphaerochaeta sp.
CAAAAGAGGCTACCTCATGTGATAACACTGGAAGCTATCATAGAGTCCCTGCCTCACTACACCACTACCCCATCTTTTTCAGAAAAGGGCAAAATGCAGGTAAACTCTTCACAACGCCAACTAAAACAGGCTTATGAGGAGCTCTTTCTCATGGAGTGGGAGACGAGAAAAGAAGAACTCAAGGCAATGGGCATCATCAGCTATACGGTTTTCCAGATGGAGGGAATAAACCTCTATCAGGGTATGGGTGAAGAGAACCGCAACGAACCTTTCAGCGGTGGCTACAAGGTGGTCTTCTCCAATGCACAAGAAGAGGAAACAGATTGTATCTGGATGCGAGGGAGCAAGACAGAACCTGTCTTCCGTGTCCTTGCCGATTGTAAAGGCACCGACCAGAGAAGGCATGACTATCTGCTCGAGTGGCAAAGAGATCTCATAAAAAAGGCAAATGAACTGGCTGCTGTCACTCCAAAGCCCAAATCTCGCTGACCAACCCCTCAAGGGTAGCCTCACGAACAGAGCGTTTTCTCAGTTCACACTCCCAGACAACAAATACTCTCCACCCTTCAGAGACTAGGGTGGAGATGTTTTTAGCATCCCGGAGGGTGTTCTTTTCTATCTTTTCTTTCCAAAACTCAGCATTGGTTTTGGGCAGCACAAAGAGCGGACACCTTTTGTGCCCATGCCAAAAGCAGCCATTGACGAAGACTACACTCCGGTATTTGGGTAAGACTATGTCAGGACTTCCTGCAAGACGCCTGTCATTGATGCGATATCTAAACCCTTTTCGAAACAAAAAGCGCCGCACAAGCAGTTCTGCCTTGGTATCTCTGCCTTTGATGGAGCGCATGATTTTGCTTCGCTGTGTAGGAGTGAAACGGTCTGCCATACTCTTAGGGTAGCATGGAATTGGGGTAAGGACTATCGCTGGGTAGAGGAGGGAGCAACAAGGGCTTAGCATCTAGCTTTTTGTTTTTCTTTCCGAACGTTCTTTCAAATACAGATTACTGCTCAATGCTTGGAGATACGTTGCAAGAAAGCCAGTTGAATTTTCGGCAAACCAACCTCTTGCACAGAGTCCCAATCCAAGCATATCCACAAAAGGCAGCCCATCGTGCACTATTTTCACTATAATGGTACTATGACTAGGGAAAACCAGGAGGAACCGATGAGGAAAACACTGATAAACTGGCTGGGATTATTAGGACTTCTGAGTCTTTTCTCCTATAGTGCGGCAGTAGTATTTTCGCCATCAGCGTATCCAGGCTACGATTGGAAAAGCCAAGCCGTAAGTGATTTGAGTGCAGCGAATGCCCCTTCGCTTGCCCTGTGGAACCAGCTGAGCAGCCTTTATGCTGTATGTGGCGTAGTCTCTGTCACACTGGTCTGTGTTTTTGTTTCAAGAAGACTGAACAAAAGCTTGCGCACAGGCATCTATGTTTTTGCAATAATGAACTGGGTTTCTGCCATCGGGTATACCATGTTTCCTCTCTCCACCAGAGGATTTGGCGGAGACTTTCAGGATATCATGCATCTCTACGTGGTGACCCCAACGGTAGTCTTGCTTTCGATTACCTCCCTTCTTCTCATCATGATTGGAGGCTATCGTACAAGACAGTATCCAGATCTCGCCATCTGGGCGACAGTCGCCATTACCTTGATGTTTGTCGGTGCGGTCGGCACAGCAGCAGCCCCGAAAGAGCTTTTTGGTCTCTTTGAACGCTTCAGTGTGTTTTCGGCTGTTGGGTTCAATGCTGTCCTTGGCCTGTACCTGTTTGGAGGTTTTGCGCATTTCAGAGAGAGGGACCTGGTTACATGAGCAAAGGAAAACCTCCAGAAGAGATCTGTTTCTGGAGGTTTGCAATGATGGGGAGAGGCCCGACTAGAAGCGACCCTACAGACTCAGCCCTGCAATGGCCGCCCCAATGGTCGGAGAGTCATCGATACGCACAAAGCGGTAGTACCGCTTCTTCTCCAACTCCAGGTACTTGTGCAGGTAGTACTCGGTGTACTTCTTCAGGTACTCGGTCTTATAGAAGGTGGTTCCATCAGCATTGATGCAGATGGGGCGCCTCGGGTCTGTTCCTGCCCCGCTTTTCAAAACAGTTGCAGCAAGGTTGGCAGCGGTGAGCTTACCAGCTTTCGCAATGACCGAATTTATGATGGTCCACAAGGCTGTGGCATCATCATCATTGCCTTCGCAACATGCTACCAAGGCATACCCTTTGTTGAAAGGCATCTCAAGGTAGTTACTCATCACCGTGGTGTTGATAGGGGAAACTTCTTTGAACCTCTTTGCAAAGGTTGTGCTTAGAAGCCCCTCTTCGATCGCCTTCTCAATGACAAGATTACTTAAGGGACCAAGATATGCCCCACTGATCATCTTCTCCAGATGGTATTGGCCAGGGTGTTTGGTGGAGTCGAAAAAAGCACGATCAAGGGGACCGGGGCAGTAGTCGAAGTTCCCTGACTCGATATTGATGATCTGACTACCTTCAGAGACAGCTATCTTCCCTATCTTCGCATTCTGCTCCACATAGGCGGTGTTGGTCCCAGTTCCCAGGATGAAGCCTATGTACCCACTATACTCCACCTCAGAAAGGGCAGCAGTACCCGCCAAGAGGGTTGCTACCGTATCATTGAGGACCGCCACCTTCTTCTTGGACACATCGTAGCCACGACGGGCAAGCTCAGCTAACAGGTTAGCACCCACAGGTTTGCCAATTACCTCAGGGGCCTTTATTTCCTTGGAGAAGACAATGGGGATGCCGTCATGATCCTCGGTAATGGTTGCTGCATAGGAGAAGCAGAATCCGATCTTGTCGCTCTTGTCTATGAGACGCTCAACCTCATCGGCAAAGGTGGTGAAGAACTCTTTAGCGGTAACCTCTTTTTTTACCCCAGGCATGGCAGTCTTCTTGAAGTCTTCAATATGGGCTGTGCCCTGTTCATCAAAAGTAACCAGACAGGTCCTGAAGTTGGTTCCCCCTGCATCAAGGACGATTACGCTCTCCCCTTTCTTCACCTCATCAAAGACCTTGGTATAGGTAGGTATCATCTGCAGGGAGCTCACCCCATCCTCAGCAAGTCCCTTTTCCATCTCGTCCTTGAACTGGGAGAGCAACTGTCTCATATCTATATTTGACGGGGACGCTCCCCACTTGGCAAGAAATGCTTCACTTTTGGCTATGATATCTGTCATTTTTCCTCCTGATGGTCACACATTTATATAACATCTCCGTTTATTGTCAGCTCAATCGGCTTGATCTCAAAATATCCTTGGGCATCACTTTGGATGACAAACACCCCTTTGACCGAAACGGGTTCACTGATTCTGCTGCCTGTAACCCGTACATCCACAGTCACCGTGATGGGCTTGATCCCTCCACTCATCAGAGCTGATCCCATAAGGGATGCAACAGTAGCACCCTCGTCGAATTGGGTGATGGCCGCCCCATTGAGGATGGCCTGGGCCTTCTCCCATGCGTGCGCTGTCAGATATTGCAAAGCAATATCATTGAGAGGGCCCTTCAGTGAACGCATCAGCGAGGCAAAAAAGGACTCATCCGACCTTCCCCTGGTCTTTTCAAATATGGGAAGATAGGTGCTAAGATCAGAATCAGTGAAGGTAAGTGCATAGGGCAGGCTCTCTTTCTCGTGGAACAAAAGTTTCAGGCCGGGAAGTTCCAAAGGAGGGTTGTTCAAGAATCCCGCAACAGAGGCGATGGTCGAATCTGTTATGGCTGCAAGAGCTACAGTAACATCATTTGCCGTAGGTTTGGCAAATGCACCCAAACAGAGAGACAGGATTATCATGACTACTATCGTTCTTTTCATAGGCAACTCCCCTCCATACTATGACACTAAAACAAAGAGAACAACTGAATTGGGAAAAAAGACACAAATTCAATTTCATGGTATACTGGATTAATGAACCAACACTATAAAAAAGGCACCATATTCTGGTATGATCTTGAAACTTTTGGCCTCGATAGCCGCCACGACAGGATAGCTCAATTTGCCGGGCAGAGGACCGACTTCGACCTCAACCCCATTGGAGAGCCCATAGTCCTCTATAACAAAATGAGCGACGACTACCTGCCTGACCCCCTTTCCTGCCTCATTACCGGCATCACCCCCCAAGAGGTGAATGAGAAAGGGATGTGTGAAAGTGCCCTGATCGAGCGCATCAACAACGAGTTTGCCCGTCCCAACACCGTAGTGGCTGGCTTCAACAACATCCGCTTCGATGATGAGTTCATCCGAAACGCCCTCTATCGCAACTTCATGGACCCGTACAAAAGGGAGTGGGAAAACAACTGCTCACGATGGGATATCATCGACCTAGTCAGGGCAGCGTATGACCTCAGACCGGAGGGCATCCTCTGGCCGCCCAGAAAAGAGGAGACAGGAAACCCCACCTTCCGTCTTACGGCCCTGACAGAAGCGAACAGCATCCCTCAGGAAGGGGCTCATGATGCCTTAGTGGACGTAAAGGCAACCATAGCCATCGCCCGCCTCATAAAGACAAAGCAACCCAAGCTATACTCCTACTACTTCAACCTACGCAGCAAGGCGAAGGTGAAGGCCCTGGTTGAGACTCCCTTTGGAGATCCTGTCCTCTATACGGCCTCCTTCTTCAGCAACAAGGAGGGATGTTCACGCCTTATCACCCCAATTACTCACTTGAAGGAGAATCCCAACAGCATTCTCTGCTTTGACCTGAGTAAGGACACCACCCCGCTTTTACAGGCAACAAGTGAGAACATCTTCAAAGTCGATGGAGTATTCACCCTTGCAGTGAACAAGTGCCCCTTTGTCAGCCCCGCCTCGGTGTTGACAGATGAACTTGCCATCAAGTTGGGACTGGACAAGAGTGCCGCTCTCTTGCGCCATCAACAGATCATCAGCCACACCAACCTGCTCATGGTAGGTCGGGACATCACCGATAGTTTTGAATCGGTGAAGGATGTGGATTTTCAACTCTATGACGGATTTTTCCCCAATGAGGATTTAAAACGCTTTACTCTCATCCGCAAGGCTGATCCTAAGGACAAGCTCAAGCTTAACCTCGACTTTGAAGATGAGCGGTGTCCTCAGCTGCTTTTCAGACATGTAGCCAGGAACTGGAGCGAGGTCCTCAACGATGTGCAGAAGAGCAAGTGGAGGAGTTTCTGTGCAAACAGAACACTCAACCCACCGGGGACTATCAAGATAAACTGGAATTTTTTCAAACGAAAGGTAGAGGAAAACCTGGCAAGCACCTCAGTAAGTGCTGAGGACAAACTGGTGCTTG
>CAYSIH010000135.1:0-5286 GCA_964431005.1 uncultured Sphaerochaeta sp.
GTCAATCTTCTGGCAAAACTATACCGATTCAAAGGGTTATTACTATTTTGCCTTGGTCCTTACCCTTGGAGTACTGTCCCTTGTGGGCATGCTCAAGCAGGATCTGTTCGCTGCAGAGGACTATAGCTATTTCAATATTGAAATTCTCACCCCTCGGGGAACAGCCCTCGAAGAGACCAACAGGATTGTCGCCGAGTATGAGGCAGTCCTGCTCGATAAGGTAGGTAATGGGGAAATCCTTTCTATCAGCACCAAGATAGGGACTCTAGGCAGTGGTGAGGCAAACTCCACCAAAGCCCAGATAACTGTAGATCTTGCTGAAATGGATGAAGGTAGGAAACGGGGCATCAATGAAGTGATAAATGAGGTGCAGAATGAAGTCTACTATATCAGTGGTGCTGAACAGGTTTTCTTCCGCAAGGCTCAGAATGGCCCACCAACGTCCGATCCCTTGAGCTTCCGCTTCTCAGGTGATGAGTACAAACAGCTCATCGATTCATCCAATGCCATCATTAACCTGCTCAACTCTGTTGAGGGGGTCAATAATGTGGAGAGTGATTTTGTCGCAGGAAGCCCTGAGCTTCGTATACGCATCAACCAGGAGCGAGCCAGCGCACTAGGAGTGAATGTGAAGAGTGTCGGATCGTACATACGGGCACGTTTTGATAAGATTCCTGCTGGAATATTTTTTGAAAAGAACGAACAGATAGATATTGTAGTCAGATTTGCAAGCGTTGATTCAAAGCGCTTTGAAAATCTTGAACAGCTGCTCATCCCCACCGATGATGGAAGGCTTGTCCCCCTTTCTAGTGTCGCTACCATCGAGCTTGATAACTCGCTGGGTACGATACGACGTGTGGAAGGGAAACGTGAGATCACGGTGACGGCCAATGCACTCGATAGCGTTGACCTCAAAGAGGTCAACAACCAGGTAAAGCAGCTTTGGCAGCAGACCCTCAGTGAGCGCTACCCCGATGTCGCCTTTGGCGTAGGTGGCGAATTCGATGATTTCAGTACTTTGATATTTGATATTCTGAGGGTATTTATCCTAGGTATTTTCCTTATGTATCTTATCCTGGGAACTCAATTCAACAGTTACAGCCAACCTTTGCTGATCCTTTTGTCTGTTCCCTTTTCGTTTATCGGTGTTGTGCTCTATCTCTTTGTTTCCGGAACGCCGCTTTCAACGACGGTAATTTACTCTGGCGTTGCCTTGGCAGGCATTGCAGTTAATGATGCGATCGTTCTGATCAGCTTCATCAATGAGTTGCGCGCCGAAGGCAAGAGTGTAAAGGAAGCGATACGGGAATCGGCACAAACAAGGCTCAGGCCTATCGTACTGACCTCCCTTACCACCATAGTTGGCCTGTTGCCTACTGCAATTGGTATCGGCGGGTATTCAGTGGTCTGGTCACCTATGGCAAGTACCATCATTTTTGGACTGATGTTCTCAACGCTGACAACCCTGTTCGTCATCCCGATGTTGTATGGAACCATTTACGATAAGAAGAAGAGGATTTCAGCATGAGAAAGCACCTAACAATCACCACAATACTAGTTTTACTTGTCATAGCTTTACCGGTCACGGCCTCATCCTACCCGAAGCTTACCACTCAATACGAACTGGATAGAGAAGAGATCGTGCCTCTTGAGCAGGAGGCATTGCAGGCCTTCATCAAGCAGTGGCAGGAAGAGAGCCTTCCTACCTTTGCCCAAGCAGACCAACAGCTACGCAATGCTCTGAAAAAAGGGAACCTCAATCTTGAACAACTACAATCGCTGTATAGGATGCAGGCGGACCAACTGGAGTACCAGAAAAGTGAACAGGGTTTTAAGTTCGGCATCTCTTCAACTCCCCTGTATTCGCTAAGCAGAAGTCCTGTGTTTGGGTCAGGACCACCTACCTATGATCTCAAGCACACGTTTGGAGTAGGGGCGACTGTCTCCAAGAAACTGGCTACAGGTGCTGTAGCCTCCTTCAATGCCAAGCATAGCTCAAGCTATGCCTTGAACAGTGCACCAGGAATGGATTGGGAATGGACACACTCGCCCTCCGTAGGGTTGAGCGTAGCTCAGCCCCTATGGGTTGGCGATGGTCTCCTTGATACCAAATATGGCTCAAAACAACTTGAGAAACAGAGCATAGCAGTACAGAACTCAAGGCTTTCGGTGGATCAGCTTGTAAGTGGTCTCGTTTCCCAGGGGAACAGCCTGTTATCTGCACTGCAGGCACTCATGGAGGGGCGATTCCTGTTAGGAGAACAGCTTATCCTCGAGCAGGCAAACCTCAAGGATGCACAAAAGGACCTTGCTGATGGTAGGATAAGCCGAAATGTATATGAATCAAGGACCCTTGTCCTGAACCAGCTTCGCTTTTCCCTTTCAGAAATTGAACGCCAAATCGAAGGTATCCTATCATCTTTGACCCTATTGTGGGGGAGTGAGAAGTTTCCTCTGCAGGTAGGGTTGGACAGAGATTTGTTCGCTACCATTCCAGCCATAGTTTTTGATAAGGATACGATGATGGCATTGCTTCTTGAGAACGATGCTTCCTATGCCTTGGCTCTAGGAAAGTTGAGGTCTGCTGAACTGGATGCGAAGCTGAAGAATCCTTCTGACGCCCCAATGCTTAATGTCTCGTTGCAGTATGCCCCGGTATTTGAACCAACCTACGAACCCACGTTCTCCATCTCTGTTGGGTTCTCAGCAACAGATCTCTTCAGGTCAACTTCCAAGCTTTCCTCTAGCCTCGCTAGTGAAGTCCTCCTACAGGCACGAAAGGAAGTGGAGAAGGCCAAACAGGACATAGCGATCAAGATTGAAGAGACCCAACGCAGTGTTGAGGGATTGCTTCTTAATCTTTCTGTTGGTTTGAATGACTTCCAGATGAAGGAGAATGCTGTGGAGGTGGAACGGATTCGTTCTTCTGTAGGCCTAGCCAATGAGAGCAGCATACGGGCAAAGGAACTTGCTTGGTATGAGGCTGCCTTTACGGTATTGCAGACCCTACGAGAACTCCGTCTGATAGCCTTGGATCTAGAAGGCAGTGGAGTGAAGCTGTAGGGGTGTAGGGTACAAGAAAGGGTGGAGCAAGAGAAAAATGAATTGGTAGGGCTAGCATCTCAACTTTCACAAAAGATGAGAATCTAGCCCTTCTTTTACAAGATTTCCATACAAAAGGATGCATATGACTCTAAAACAACGAATAGATTATCTCGAAGCGGTTGAAGCACGTATATCAAGACGCACCTACACCAATGAACCGATAGCTGCCGAGAAAATAGCCTTTCTTAAGGATAGAATTCTTGCAATAAATAGCGAAAGTGGTCTGACTATAACTTGGCTGGAGGATGGGAGCAAGGCTTTCACTGCGGTGAAAAGCTACGGCATGTTCAAGAATGTAGGATCGGTCATGGTCATGAAGGGACCCAAGACAACAGCTGACCTATCAGAGCGTATCGGCTATTATGGGGAACTCTTGGTGCTGGAAGCAACGGCCTTGGGCTTGGGAACCTGCTGGGTTGCAGGTACCTATGACAAGGATAGTGATTTTTTTTCACTAGGACCGGATGAGATCCTAGTAGCGGTCATAGCAGTTGGAAACGTCCCTACAGAAGAGACCATGAAGGAAAAACTTATAGCTCGCACTGTGAGAAGAAAAACCCTTCCTCTGCAAGATTTCTATACCGCAGAAGGGGAGGCTCCACAATGGTTTGTTGAAGGCATCAAGGCTGTGCAAAAAGCTCCTTCTGCAGTCAACAGCCAACGGGTCCGGTTCCACTATACCAAGGAAGGGGTATCAGCATCGGCCCCCGGCACCTGGGCTACCGATCCCATAGATATGGGTATCGCTAAATTGCATTTTGCAATCGCTTCCGGAGGAAGATTTGGTTTTGGTATTCAGGGGAAATTCAAGAAGGATTAGCTTGATGCTCTTTGGCAGTACACCAAAGAGCATCAGGGGAGTGAATGATTGCATGGAAGGGAAAAGCACTCTCCTCATTTTTGTTTCACTATCTTCCCCTTCTTCTTTTCCATAGGCAGTGCATCTGTATCCCCTATGACAGGGGATTACGCTCCAGATTTCTTTGGGATCTTCTTATTGGCCACCTTCCCCAATACCATGAACACAAGATCAGTAAATCGTTCACCAAACAAGGTAAGCAGGGAGAGAAGGAAGCTGTTCTTCACCCGATAGGATTTCCTGGGCCTTCTGGCCTCCACTGCCTTGATAATCGCCTTATCCAGGAGTCTTGTGTCATTGACATGCTTCATCTCCCACTCGAGTATGGGGGAGAGAAGTTTCAGTGTTGGGCCATAGAGCTTTGTTGTGCCTTTGAATAAGGTGAATTGTTCTTGTGTCTTGGTGTGCATCGCGGTCCTGAAGGAGCCGCACTGCATCTTGATGACCTTGTACCCAAGGAAGCCCAGTTCCCTGCGTAGCGTGTCGTTATAGGCCTCCAGGGCCTTCTTGCTGATGGTATAGGCACCGTTGAAGGGTATGGACGGGAAGCGTCCCACTTCAGAGCTGCAGTTGATGATCCTAGCCCCCCCTGGGGTGAGTAGGTCAAAGAAAACCTGGTTAGTCTTCACTGTTCCCATCAGGTTGACGGCGAGGGCTTGTTCTAGCAGGGTAGGGTCGATCTCGATGAGGGCGTGCATTGCAAAGACGCCAGCCATGTTGATGATGCCATCAAGATGGCGGGTCTCTCTAATAACCCTATCACGTGCGCCCTTAAGGGATGTAATATCAGTTATGTCTGCCTGTATGCAGATGATATGATCATCTTCCATCAATCTTTCTATGTTCAGATCGAGAGCAAAAACAGTGTAGCCTTGTTTGGCAAGTGCTTGGGTCACTGAGAGACCAAGGCCTCCTGCTGCCCCTGTTATGAGAATATATTTCATGGCAGCATTGTAGCAAAAAGGGTGGGGAGAAAGAAGACAGTACCCTGTTTGGTGAAAAATCACCAAGCAAGGTACTGTTATTCTAATTAATTCTGCAATGGATAAAGATTCTTTCTCAGAAGATTACATACCTGTCCAAGAGAGTCCAGCTGAAGCTGTCATGGTTGCTATGTTATTTGAGGAGTACAGCTTTACACTTTCTGTCCAAGTATCGGAACTTTTGCTTTTTCCATCAGATGTTCCGCCAAAGTAGCGGAGGGTGCCAAAGAGGGCAAACCCATTAGGAAGGTCGTAGGCCATGCGTAGCGACGCATCAAGGATCGAACCCTTGAAAGGATATGTTGCTCCATTAAGGAAGGATAAGTTAGCATAGGAGCC
>CAYSIH010000136.1:0-5222 GCA_964431005.1 uncultured Sphaerochaeta sp.
GGTTACTCAGGGTATTTCTTCGGTTATTCCCCTTCTTCACCACCACAACTACATACTATCACTGAAAATTATAGGTGTCAATTTTTCTTTGCAATAATATCTTATCATCTCTGGACGATTGCACATTTGATGCAGTATCGTTTGTAGAAAAGGAGTACATATGCCTAATGAGTTACCCATCAGTAGAAAGGAGAGCCTGCTAGACACAATCGTCTCAGCCCTGTTTACTGCTCTATTTTTCTTGCTCTACCTAAAACCAAATCTTTTAGCCATATACCAGAAAGGAGCTGAGCCTATTCCCATGCTTAATGCTTCTTCTGCTAAGGGGCTCCTGTTGGGTTTGCTTCTGTTTTCTCTGGTTACTCTTATTGTCCATGTGATAAGACTCCCTAGAAAGCAGTGGGGCAAGCCCCTGGTCTGGGCTAATAGCTTGAGTGAACTTGCACTCTCTCTCTATTTCGCCTTCTTCATGACCAGGTGGGATGCTCTGAATAAGGAGTTCATCCGCTTCTTCAGAAATGACCTTGCCACGTGGGCCCTCATAGCAAAAGCTGCTATAGCTTGCTACTTGCTCTTAACCCTCATCAGCATCGCTGATGACCTTTACAAGGTGTATAGGCACAAAAAAAGCGTTTAGAAGGGAGAGCATGCTATCATTGCATGCTCTCTTCCTTTTGCTCTTTTTCTTCTATTGCTGGTATTCCTAGCTGTATTCTCTCTTTGGTCCATTGATCAGAAGGATACCGAACGGACCTCAGCAATAATACGCTCGCTACTGGACCTAGCCTCCTGGACAAAGGGGTCGTCATCAAGGCAGCCCAGCACTGCATCACGTTCTGCAAGGGTGCGGTAGGTGCTCGCCCTGAACTTGTTGTTGAAGTCCTTCTCCTTGGTCTTGAAGACCTGTTCGGCAATATGCAGCCGGATGCGTACAACAGCATCCTGGAGAGTCGTCCAGTGGGAGGCAGTTATTTCCGATACCTCCAAGATTTCGTGTAGGATCGCGAGGGCATGAGATGCCCTATCCTTAGGGTACTCGGAGAACCATGTTTCGTACTGCTGGTGCACTTCATCCCAACAGCCTATCCTGTCTGTCCGAATCTTCTCTTTAAGGGCCTCCACTTTCTTTGAAGGTACCAACTGTCCTCCTACATTCATCCACTCCTGTAGGGGAAAAAAGCTCGTTTGCTGGAAGCTAGAGACAGCCAAGTTTTGATTGCTACACCACGAAGCTATTGATGAGGTTGCATAGTAGAGCAGCATCTCCGTATAGGCGAGATACGCCTCAACAGGTTTGAGAACCTCAACAGGTTCGGCACTGTGCTCCATGGTAAAGGTAGTGACGGTAAGTGAAGAGAGATCATCACCCTGGCGCTCAAGCAACATCTTCCCTTGCAAGATTAGGTCATCATCGGTGAGGGTGCGCTCATCACCGGTTTGTCTGTTATGACTCTCTGCAGTCCAAAGGGCGAGTAATTTTCTTGCGTTGAGCAACTCCTCTGCAGTATCAGGGGCAAGGTAGTCAGTCTCGATATGCTGACGGATCACCTTGCGCCTATCCCGCTTACGGTATTTGTAGCTGTTTCTTTCCAAGGCGTAGAGGTTGTACATCCACCAGTATGCAGGCAGGACAACACGTCTGCACTCACGACTGTCTGAACTGACCAAGCTGAAAGGAAGGGGGATGTTCAACTCAAAAGGAAAGTTCCCCTTGGCAATGAGCACATAGCTTGCAAACTTGCAGTCATACTTGAGTGTGCTGGAAAGTGCTGGCCAGAAGCCACGCCCTGCCACCATCTCCCCATCATTTCCACGACTGTTATGATTCGATCCTATATTAGCACCAGCAGCCATATTTGACTGTCCCATGACCAGACTGGCAACAAGGAACGAGTTGTTATGGTGTTGCTCATGCCCGCCAAATATCAGGTTATTGAGGATCTCACAGCAACTTACCGTAGAGTTGTCTCCGAGGATTGAGTGGATGAGACGGGCTCCATACTTGAGACTACAGTTATCACCCATAATGAAACGGATGCCTTTGCTTCCATAGAAGGCACGGCTACCCGATCCTATGATGCCATTTACCAGCTCCACACCCTCTCCGATCTGTACAGGAGACTCCAAGGTGGAACGCAAGGTAAGGTTCTTCAGCTTGTTCGCCCCTTTTATGTAGGCTCCAGGTCCTATCCAGACATCCTTTATGGTGTCACAGGACTTGATGACAGACTGCTCCCCAACAAAGCCATACCACCCCCTTCGGCGGTCGCACTCTTTGTCCGTCATCTCCCCAAACTTATCCATAAGGAGCGTGTCATCACGGAAGGTGCCCCAAAGCAAGGCATCTGAGGCCAACATGCCACTGAAAGGACGTACCTTGCGCCCACCGGCTTCATTCATGATACCAATGGTTACCAGCACCTCTGGGTCCTCCCCTTCCTTGACAATACCATTGCCAAACTTTGCATGGTTTGTCGCCTGTAGTTCACCAAGGCGGTAGAGGATTACATTGTTTGCAATTACATAGTGACTGAGGTAGGAACAGTCCAATATTGCGCAATAGTCTCCAATGTCACAGGAGACCAGACGGCTGTTGGCTATGCCTACAGGCACACAGAAGTCATGAAAGCATGCTACCTGCCGGCTCATCTTGCCCAAGCGCACTAAGCCGTAGAACTCGCTGTTCTTGACCAGCGCAGGGTCAAAAGGGTCACTTACCAGCACGTGATTCCAAGCAGGAGAGACGTTCAGATTCTCCACAAGGACCTCTATCTCCTCTTTGGTAAGGTTGCGATACCCCTGCTGTCTGTCCGACATCTGGTTGCGCAGATAGTATTCGTCGCACCCTTCGGGAATATACGTCTTGTCGATGAACCCATATCCAAACTGCTTGGTATCCAACATTTTCACTTTGTCACTCATGACAAAAGTATAGCGTCCGCCTTAATGCTATTCAACAAGAGTTAAGGCCAAACAGGGCGAAAACAACGGATTGCAACAAATCGCAGTATGCATATACCTGCATATTTTTTCATTTGGCGGGGATACTCACATACCTAGCACTTGCACGCCCAACAGGGATACATTACTATGTTCGCATTATGGTTGACTATGATTTATCTCCAAAAATGAAACGCTTGGTGAACCTTATCGGAAAACTTTCAGTAGCCGACCCTGAAGGACTCACCCCTAAGCGCATCGAAGAGATTAACGATATTTCCATTCCTAATAATCTGATAGTCCGCAAGCTCTTAGGCAAGAGTGCCAAAAACATCGACTCCAAGACCTTCATTATTCCTGTCACCGACGGGATGATAACAGGGTATTTCTTTGAGAAAAAAGGTTCTCGCGACATCTCAGACCTCACCCCCCTGATCATCTTCTATCATGGAGGTGGCTGGATCTGGGGCAATATGGACCTGTATAACTTCTTTTGTGCACACTTGGCAGATATTACAGGGGCTTCTGTGCTCTCTGTCGATTACCGCCTCGCACCCAAATACAAGTTCCCCACAGCTGTTGAAGACTGTTACGATACCCTTATCTGGGCGGCAGCGGGCTGTCGGTACTGGAAGACTGACCCCGATAGGATCTACCTGATGGGTGATAGCGCCGGAGGCAACCTAGCTGCTGTGGTAAGCCGGCTTGCCCGGGACCGCAAAGGCCCTGCCATAGCAGGGCAGGTGCTGCTCTATCCTGTTACCGACGGAAGGATGAGAACCGCTTCGTATGAGAAACACAAGGACTCGCCTACCCTAACCGACAAGCATATGGCTTTCTTCATCAATAGCTACCAAAGGGAGCCCAAGGATATACTCAACCCAAGCTTCTCCCCCCTATTGAGCAAAGACCACTCACGCCTCCCAGAAACTCTGATCATAACAGCGGAGTACGACCCGCTTCGTGACGACGGCAAGCTGTATGCTGATGCCCTCTCATCGGCAGACACCCCGGTAAAGTACCTTGAGGTCAAAAAGACCATCCACGGCTTCATCAACTACCCCAATGCCACAGGCACTGAGGAGACAGAGAGTGCCATCATCCAATTTATTGGAGGAAGACCTGTCGAGCAGGTTGCCCTCATCTCCAGGAAGGAGTGGGCAAAGGCCATAAGGAAAGAGCAGAAGCAGATCAAAAAGCAGAATAAGCTCTATATCCCCATAGAGTCCAGCAAGGACTAAAACCTCTTTTTGAAGAATCGTAAGGATAGCGGCAATCTTCCTCTTTTAGAGGATGATGATGCCGCTTCTTCTTTTGATTCCAATACCCCCAGTTTTTCCTCTTTGCCTTCATCGATGATGAGGGCGTTTCCTTCTTCTTCATTGTCAGGGGTGCTGTTCATATCTTCTTCAATACCCTGAGCGCGTTCATCGTCAAACCACTTGAGCACAAGCGGGAGGATTGCCGCAGCCAAGGAAGCGTGAGCCTCCCTATCCATATGGAGCAGGTCGATGGGACTGCTCTTTGCAACAAGAGAGGCATCAAGGAAGAGCAAGTCATTCTTCTTTGCCATCTCCCTGATGGCAGGGCCAAGGGCCTTGCTCAAAAGGTGAGAGCTATGATCGAGGGTGGCGAAGTGCGCCTCCACACCCTCACCGATATGAATCGGTGAGATAACCAGTACCTGAGGGATGGGATACTGCTCCCCATAAGGGTAGTCCTTGATCATGAGAGCGAGCTTCTCCAACCCCTTTGCAATGATTTTTGCATTGGCGTTGAACTGAGTCTGACAGTCGTTGGAGCCGAGACTGAGGATGACCAGATCGAGGGGTCGATGACTGTGCAACATGATGGGAAGCTGTTTGAGTCCACACTTGTTCGCCTCAAAGGGATTATCAAAGACCGTCGTCCTGCCTCCAAGGCCCTCCTCAATAAGGTGGTAATCCTCGCCCAAAGCTTTGGAAAGGATGCCGGTCCATCGCTGTTCAAGAGGCCACCTCCCACCGCTAGGATTTCTGCCAAAAAGATTGGAGTCGCCAAAGCACAGTATATGTTTCATGATAAGTCCCCTAAAGATTCGGTCATAGGAAGGAATTGTAACGAGTGCTTTTGCTTTGGTCAAACTGAAGCGAGGTCATTACTACAGAGGAGAGAGTGACCCTCTTGTGAGTTTTATCCAATGAACATCGTTGTTTTGGAAAAACCCCTCCCTAATCCCTCTTTTTTTATCTATAGATATTGACCAATAGGGGATCATCTAATATATTTGCGCTAGGCAACAA
>CAYSIH010000137.1:0-3809 GCA_964431005.1 uncultured Sphaerochaeta sp.
TTCCATTCGCGTGCAGGAGAGATCACAAGCAGGTTGTATCAAGTGCTTGGTGACTCTGTAAAAATGGTGTTACCTGCACTGGGAACGCACTATAAGATGACCGATGACGAGAAGCATACTATGTTTAAGGGTGTTCCTCTCCACCTTTTTCACGACCATGATCACGCTAATGAGGTAGTGGAGCTTGGGAGGATCAGCTCAGATGAAGTTGCTGAGATCTCTCGGGGAATGGTTGATTTTGACTGGCCGGTTCAGGTCAGTCGCATTCTTGTCGAACAAGATTGGGATTTGATCATCTCTGTAGGACAGGTTGTCCCCCATGAAGTTGCAGGGATGGCTAACTATACGAAGAATGTCCTGGTAGGGACTGGCGGTAAGGAGTGTATTGATAAAAGTCACTTTGTGGGTGCTACGTGCGATATGGAAAAGATCATGGGCCAAATTCACAATCCTGTTCGTGATCTTCTCAACCTCGGATCAAAGAGGTATCTCTCTGATCTTCCCCTGCTTTACATTCAGACGGTAGTGGCCCCTGACATGAAGGGAGGAACCCTCTTGAAAGGTATATTTGCAGGTGATGATGACCTCTGTTATGAAAAAGCAGCAGCCCTTGCCCAAAAGGAGAATTTATTCTTACTTGATCGCAGCCCTAGTAAGGTAGTTGTGTTCCTCGATGGTGATGAATATAAGAGCACGTGGGTGGGAAATAAAAGCATTTACCGCTCAAGGCTCGCTATCGCTGATGGGGGTGAGCTCATTATCATAGCTCCCGGCCTCCATACATTTGGGGAAAACCCCATAGCAGATACCCTTATACGCCAATATGGGTATAAAGGGACGCCCTATGTTCTGGATTGTATAAAACAGGACCCCCATCTAGCAGCAAACCTTGGAGCAGCAAGTCACCTAATACATGGTTCGACTGAAGGCAGGTTTTCCATAACATATTGTCCGGGAAAGTTGACGAAGCAAGAGATCGAGCAGGTTGGCTTTGCGTATGGTGATATTGAGGAATACAGGCAAAAGTACAATCCAACAACGATGAAAGATGGGTGGAATGACGTAGATGGGGAAGAAGTCTTCTACATCTCAAACCCAGGCATTGGGTTGTGGGCTTATGAGGGAAAGTTTACCGTGTCAAACCAGTAGCAAATGTTTTGGCGATTGTACAAACCCTATGGTTTGAATGTCAGTGATATGGCATATTTTGATCGGTCGGCATTAGCCAGATCGTATGCTTCATCCAATACTGGAGTATTGCATACCCCAAGGTTACTGATGGTTCCTATAGATGGTCCCATATGTGATAACTTGCAATATGTCTTTTCTCTTCGAATGGAGGATCTTAATGAAAATTTTAGCACTGGAAATCAGTACCACTTCTTGTAAGGCACAATATTATGACACGGTCAGCCTAGAGTCCAAGATGCTCTCTAAGCAAAACCCCAAAGAGGCTGGTATCGATGATCTCTGCTTGCAAGTGATCCAATTGGGTAAGCAACTGGTGGAGGATAAGACGGTTGACCGTATCACCACTGCGGGGACATGGCATAGTTTGGTTGTCTGTGATGCCGATCATAACCCAGTCATGCCCCTTACGGATTGGACAGATACTACTGGAAGCGAACTATGTGAAGAGTTGCGTAAGGATGCCTCCTATGTTGATTCCTACTATCATCAAAGCGGTGCTTTGGTCAATGCGATATATCCTTTCTTCAAATTGCTAAAACTGGAAAGAGAAGGCACTCTCACCTCCCAACATCTGGTTAGCTCCCTCGCTTCCCATCTCCATTATCGGCTCACCGGTATGTGGAAGGAGACGGCTTCAATGCTCAGTGGGATGGGGTTGTTATCAACAGAGAGGGTAGAGATACACCCGATGGCGAAACAGCTCTCTTGTACCATTGCCCCAATTGCTGATTGGGACTTTGTCAGCCCACTTTCTGCTGAGGCAGCCACCCTCCTTGGACAGAGTGCAGGGGTTCCAGTACTGCCTCCTTTCCCCGATGGAGGGCTCAACCAGGTAGGCTCTGAGGCTGAAGAGTCTGGCATATTGACACTATCGATGGGCACCAGCGGCGCATTGCGCCTCTGTGTTCCCACCCCTATGTTTTCATCCACAAAAAGCACTTGGCTGTACAGGTCTCCGACAGCTTCCCTCCTGCTTGGAGCTGCTACCAGTGGGTGTACAAATTGTGTCGATTGGTATAAAAACTCCTCCTTCGCTCCGGATATTTCCTATGCGATGATAGAGAACACCTTTCTGCATGAAACGAAGATACCCATATTTCTTCCATTTCTTCTGGGTGAGCGTTCACCGGGCTGGCAAGAGTCCCGCCAAGCTGGTTTTCTTGAACTGACTGAATCAGATACTTCACATACCATGTATCAGGCTGTGCTGGCAGGAGTTGTTGCAAATCTTTACCAATGCTATGAAAAAATAGCAGAAAATAACATTCCCATCAGGACCGTAAGGCTCTCAGGCGGGGTCTTGCATTCAAAGTTCTGGAAGGAGATGTGCTGTAGCTATTTCGGCCTTCCCATGGAGGAGGACACCCAGGCCCAGGCATCTCTGTTTGGTGCAATTGTGCTTGCCGCCCGTACTGGCAATGAGGACCTTTTTACAATAACTGCAAAGGAAAGGAAGGTTTTGCACCCTGATGCCCGCCTGCATGAACTGTACCAGAAGCACTATCAGCGCTACTTGGCGTGCTATGAAAAGACGGGGGAGTAGGGGCAGGTCAGTAGCGGTAAAGGATGGGGTGGAGCTAGGTAGCTCGGTATAAACGGTACTGATACATAAAAAGACTGAAAAGGCATCTCTTTCTCGAGTGGATGTCTTTTTTGTCTCGAAAATACTAGGTAAAAGTAGCTATAAGTCAGGAATAAGGCATTATAGGGATGTTTGCTTGCTTCTGTTAGGTGGATGTATGTATAATTGGGGCAATAAATAAAACGGAGGTTCGTATGCAGTTTACCTATCACATACCCACAAAGATAGTTTTTGGGAATGGTTCGCTCGATCGTTTGCACGAGGAGCAACTTCCTGGCAAACGGGCACTCATCGTCATATCAGGGGGGCGATCTACCCGAGACAATGGGTACCTTGCACAGCTGGAAGCCCAGCTTATCAAGGCTGGGGTGAGCTCTGTGCTTTTTGATAAGATACTGCCCAACCCCATCAAGGACCATGTTATGGAAGGCTCCCTTCTTTGCAAAAAGGAGAACTGTGATTTTGTTATTGGGTTGGGAGGTGGAAGCACCATTGACTCGGCAAAAGGTATAGCGGTCATGGCTACCAATAAAGGAGACTTCTGGGATTATATAGATGGGGGTAGTGGGGGAGGCAAGCCTGTAGCCAATTGGCCCTTGCCCATCGTTGCCATTACGACCACCGCTGGGACGGGGACCGAAGCGGACCCCTGGCTGGTTATAACCAAAGAGGAGACCAACGAGAAGATAGGGATGGGCTATGAAGGCACTTTCCCTGTTTTGAGTATTGTCGATCCCCTGCTTACCTTGAGCGTGCCTCCCTTGCTCACTGCCTACCAAGGCTTTGATGCCCTCTTTCACAGCACTGAGGGATATATCAACAAGACAGCGTATGTCCTCAGTGACATGTACTGCCTAGAGGCCATCCGCCTTATCGGCAAAAGCCTGCCTGTTGCCGTCTCTGATGGATCTGACAAGCAGGCAAGAGAGGATGTCTCCCTAGCCAATACCATTGCAGGGCTTGTGCAATCGACTTCCGGGTGCACCTCGTCCCACTCCCTTGAACATGCCATGAGCGCCTATTTCCCCTCCCTTCC
>CAYSIH010000137.1:3909-5210 GCA_964431005.1 uncultured Sphaerochaeta sp.
GATGAGGACTGTCTGAATATCTACAAGAGTTCCTACCGGTAAGCCAAGAAGAAGTGGATAGGACTGTCTGACCTACCTTTTTTAGACTAGTTTTGATATATGTCCCTTGCAACAATAGCTAAGAGGTTTAGAATCGAAGGGTACTGAATGAAAGGGAGTATGATAATGGATAAAAATGTATTAGAACAAGCGTGGCTAGAGAGAGATGGTGCCATCGTGGTGACCACCGTAGACAGTAAGGGCGTGCCTAACAGCATCTATGCCACCTGCGTCGGCTTCAGTGACGATAAGCGTATTGTCATTGCTGACAACTACTTTTCCAAGACCAAGCGGAATATAGAGGCCAAAAGCAAGGTCACAATCCTGTTCATAAATAAGGAAGGCAAGTCTTACCAGGTCAAAGGTGATATGGAGTACCACACCTCAGGGAAGATTTTTGACTGGATGAAGGGTTGGAATCCCACCAAGCACCCTGGTAATGGTGCCTTGGTTGTCAATACCACGGAGATGTACAGCGGAGCTAAGAAGCTGCTGTAGGCTAAAGGCCTGTATGAACAAATAGATGACAGACAGAGGGGGAGGAGTGAATCACTCCTCCCTTCCTCATGTCTTGAAAATGCTGATGGAAAACTAAGAGTGTTCGCTTAGTTCGTCTGAGGTTCCAACAGATACCATGATGCCATAAGCTTCTCCACCATCTTAAGCTGGAGCTTTCTTGTCATAGCCTGGGTTTTTTCATATTTGGCCCTGAGTTCTGACAAAGATACCTTCTCCTTCAAGGCCGATGGGGAGGTAAGGGCCTGCTCATACGCTTTTCCCAACTCTATGACCTGGCCTTGCAGTGTTTTGTATCGCTCTATGAGGGTTTGTAAGCTTGCCACCAGATTCTCCAGTTTTGAGGTGACCTTCTGTCTCTCTGCAAGCCAGTATCCGGTAGCGAGTTCAGAAATCAGGGAAGTGACTGGGACAATCTCCTCAATCCTATAGGCATTGACCCCTGCAAAGACAAAGCCTCCTTGCAGTACACCCCTACGTGCGTTGTTCAGTGCAATGGATATGCAGTAGTGCGCATCTTCTGCTTTACAAGAGGAGAGGCATTTCCATGCACAGGTAAAGGCAGGGCGGATACCAGCTTCAGTATCAGTTATGAACTTGTTGCGGATAGCACGACCGGGCATACCTACAGGGCTTTTGATGATGCCGATGTCCTCTTTGGTGCAATTGATATACGCTTCCTTGAAACGGATATCCGCATCACACTCGTCGGTTGCTACAAAACGGGTAGCCATCTGTACGCCTTG
>CAYSIH010000138.1:0-5150 GCA_964431005.1 uncultured Sphaerochaeta sp.
CGGGTAAGGAATGCCATCCAGACCTTTAGGGCATCGAAGCGCCTTGTGGTCTGCATTGATTTGCCCACTAGGTTGATGTAGCCATCCTCCTCATCCTCTTCCCGGTTGAGGTAGTCGGCATGGAGGGAGAATGCCTCCAGGCTTTTTCCATCCTTGACCAGAAAGGCTCCACAACTGATGGGAAGCAGGAACATCTTATGGAAGTCCACGGTTATGGAATCACACACCTCTATGGGACCAAGGCGGCTCTGGTACTGCTTTGAGAGCTGTACCCCACTGCCATAGGCAGCATCCCCATGGAGCCAGAGGTTATGCTCTTTACAGATGGAGCTCAACTCCTTCACAGGGTCAATGCTGCCGTAGTCAGTGGTCCCCAAGGTGGCAACCACACAGAAAGGGATAAGACCGGCCTCCTTGTCCTGTAGGATAAGGTCTTCCAAGGCATGGCTATCCATCCTGCAGAGCTTGTCCACAGGGACCTTGCGCACCGCATCATAGCCAAGCCCCAAAAGATGTGCGCTCTTCTCCATGGAGAAGTGCGACACCTCAGAGGTGTAGAGCCTCAACTTTGCATAGGAAGGGGGCAGGCCCGCCTTCTTTACATCATGCTTGAGAACCGTAGAGCAGAACCAGTCACGGGCAAGCATGAGGGCGCTGAGGTTCGACTGGCTCCCTCCGGAGGTGAAGGTCCCGTCACTCTCCTTATCATACCCAAACAGGAGGCATAGGGCTCGGGTTACCTGCAACTCGATCTCCGTAGCGATGGGGCTCTGGTCCCAGGAGTCCATCGACTGGTTAAAGGTGGAAAGGATCAATTCACTACAGATGCTTTCCAGTAGGGCAGGGCTATGCAGGTGTGCCAGATAGTCGGTTGAGGAAGTCCTCAAAAAGTTAGGGAGGATGGTTCTTTCTACCTCTTCAAGGACTTGGGCGAACCCAAGGCCTTGTGTGGGAAGAAGAGTAGGTCTGGCGATGAGGGCCTTAAGCTGCTCCGGGCTTTTACCTGCATAGGCGTGGTCATCCGAAAAAGAGGCTAGGATAGCATCCACCGTTTCATAGATCATCGCCCTATAGGCATCTTTAGCCTTTTGTTCGGAGGTCAGGAAATACAATGATTCAGTATGAGGTTTCATCGGCATCAACCTTACGCATAGCTTGTTCCAAAATTGTCAGCATCAGTTCAATATCAACATAGGAGACATTCAAGGCACACAGGCAGCGCATTACAGAGCCGTAACGCCCTCCCTTCTCCATGATGAGGCGGAGTTCGAAGCACTCTTTCTGTATCTTGGCGGCTATGGTGCCACTGGGAGGTAACGAACCCAATGCATCCGCTGTTCCCATGGGGTCGACAAACTCAATGCCGATCATCAGGCCCCTAGAGCGAATGTCTCCAATGATGGAGAGCTCGCTTTTCAGCTTGAGCAACCTCTCAACAATACATGCACCTTTAGCCTGCACTTCTTCAAGAAAAGCAGGTTCACTGACACGGTTCATCACTACTGTCCCTGCTGCCATGGCAAGCTGGTTGCCACGGAAGGTCCCGGCATGAGCTCCAGTTTCCCAGAGGTCGAGGTCTTTGTGGTAGATGACCACACTCATCGGCTGACTGCCACCTATCGCTTTGGAAGCAAGGATGACATCCGGGGTAATGGAGGCATATTCAAATGCAAAGAATTTTCCAGAACGGCCGATACCACACTGTATCTCATCGACGATCATGGGGATGCCCAACTCCTGGGTAACGCGCCTGACTGTCTGCAGGAACTTTATAGGAGCCGGGATCACCCCGCCTTCGCCCTGTATGGGTTCAAGGATGACTGCAGCAGGTTTTGTTATGCCGCTTTCCGGATCCTTGAGAGTCTTTTCAAAGTAGGCACAAGCGGCATCAATGCCGGCATCACCACCTAAGCCAAAGGGACAGCGGTAGGAGTAAGGGTAGGGCATGAAGTGCACATCGCTCATAAGGCCATTTACCCCGTTTTTTGCATTGAGGTTGCCTGTAAGGGCCAAGGCACCATGGCCCATGCCATGGTATGCACCACCAAAGGCTATGATAGAAGATCTCCCTGTGGCTGTCTTGCACAGCTTTATGGCCGCATCTACGGCATCAGTTCCTGAAGGACTGCAGAACTGTATCTTGGCATTCTCTTGCAACTCTTGGGGAAGCAGGGAGAATATGGTCTCTACAAACCTATCTTTTATGGGGGTGGTGAGGTCCAGTGTATGAAGCGGGGCTTCTGAGGTGATGAGGTCGACCATTGCCTGGTTAACCTCTTCATCGTTGTGTCCTAGGGCCAGTGTCCCAGCCCCGCAAAGGAAGTCCAGATAGGCATTCCCTTCAACATCCTCTATCCAAGAGCCTTTAGCCTTCTTGATGGCTATGGGGAACTTCCTCGGGTAGCTTCGTGCATTTGATTCAGTTTTGTTCTGACGTTCAAGGTAGGTCTTGTTGTTTTGTAGCTGCAGGTTTTCGTTCATAACCTTTATGCCCTTTCTATTTCATGGTGAATTTTTAAACCAAATATTGTCCGATTTGGCCCTTTAGTATTAAGTTTTCCCAACAGGTAAGCCCGTTGGGATGTGCTGCTGCGCATGGACGAACCGTCTATACGCGAGAAAGGATATTACCAGTTTAGGCGGCGTTTATACTAGCTGAAGGCCTTTCAAATCGTGAAATATAGATAAACTATTTTCTTTTTTGCACGGGGATAAGGGTAGACAACCTTTCAATTATAGTGTATTAGTTACCTAGTTCACTAATGTAATCAAGGAGGCATATATGGCCAAAGAGATAGAAACCGGACAAACAGCCCTCAAGGAGGTTGTTTCAACGAATGGTGAAGTGATCCTGATGCAGGACATAGGTTTTTCCTATGGTAAGAACCCCCTGTTTTCTCATCTGAATCTACAAATCAAAAAAGGAAACATCTATGGATTGTTAGGGAAGAACGGATCAGGGAAGACCACCTTGCTGAAGTTGCTTTGTGGTCAGCTGTTCCCTGATGAAGGATACACCTCAGTCCTAGGCTTCGATCCCATAGGACGCAAACCGATGATGCTCAGTGAGATATTCTATCTCCCTGAGGAGTTTCCCCTTCCCAAGATGAAGGGTACCGAGTATTTGGCAATGCGCTCTGTCTTCTATCCCCGTTTCGACCATGGCATGTTTACTCAGTTTTGTAAGAACTTTGACCTTGATATGGGACAGAATCTCAATGAGATGTCTTTGGGGCAGAAGAAAAAACTGTTGCTTGCCTTTGGCCTTGCCTCCAATACATCCCTGCTTATCCTTGATGAACCTACCAACGGCTTGGACATCCCTTCCAAGAGGCAGTTCAGGCAAACTGTGGCTTCTGCCATGACCGAGGAGAGGACGTTCATCATTTCCACCCACCAGGTGCGGGACATGGAAAACCTGATTGACCCTCTGATAATCCTGCATGATGGTTCCATCATATTCAATAATACGGTGGACTCGATCACAGACAGGTATGTCATGGACCTCGTAACAACAGACCCCGAGCTTTCTGAGGGGGTTGTGTACAGGGAAAAGGTCCTAGGTGGTTGGATGGTTCTGAAAGAGAGGAACGAGACAGAGGATATCCAAGGTAAGCCTCTGGACCTTGAGACACTGTTCAACGTTGTGGTTGAGAACCCGACCCTTATGCAAGGAGGTGTGCTATGAATCGATTCGGCTTATTGATAAACCGCGAGATACAGACAAGCAAGCGTGATCTTACCATCTATGCGGCGACCCTGTTTCTCATCTTATTTGCTAGTGAGACGATAAACTCTTTTGTCACCCAATACTCTCGTATGGGATTTGCTCCAGCTGTCTATACTTCGATATTCCCTAACTTCCTGTTTTTTGGAGGCCTGATCATAACAAGCCTCTCCTTTGCGCATGACATGTTCAGCAAGAATGGGCAGCAGGAGTGGCTGATGCTCCCTGCAACATCCTTGGAGAAGTTTCTCTCTAAAGGGGTACTTACTGCCTTTGCCTATCCTGTAGCCCTCATAGTGTTGTTTTTTGTTGCTTCGCTCATCATCGAACCTTTACAGTTGCTTTTCTTTGGTAATCCAGTGACCCTGTTCAACCCTTTTACTCGGGATACAGCTTCATTGTTAGCCCTATACTGGGTATGGCATGCACTGTTCCTTTTGGGTGCCACCTATTTCCACAAAGGACATTTCTTCAAGACTGTCCTTGCTCTAGGGGTGCTAGGAATTGCACTGGCCGCTTTGGGTATGCTGTTTATTAAGATCGTCTTCTCGATCAAGTATGGTTCTTCGCTCAGGGCGTTTGATGTTGTCTTTTCCTTTGATTCACTCTTGTTCCGTCCAGCTTCAGGTGTCGTAGGGGGCTTTAGGGTCCTTTCCAAGCTACTCTATTTTGTGGCACTACCCCTGTTCTGTTGGGTCACGGCTTTCTTTAGGGTTGAGGAGGTCCAAGCTACAGATGCAGTTTAATACCAGTTCTCCAATTTATGTGCAGATAGCTCAGTATATCCAGGAACTCATCATCAACACCGTATGGGTGGAGGAAGAGCGTATTCCCTCAGTCCGTGATATGGCCATGGAGTTGGAAGTAAATCCCAATACGGTCATCAGGACGTACGCCATGTTACAGGAAGAGGGTATCTTGGAAAATCAGCGGGGTATAGGATATTTTACCGCCAAGGGCGCCAAGGCTCTGGTCCTAAAGAAAAAGCGTGATCACTTCATAACAAGTGAACTGCCGAATCTTTTTTCCTCCATGAGGACCTTGGATGTCACATTTGAGGAAATAGAAACCTATTTCCTCCTGTTTAAGAAGGAGCACAACTATCATGAAAGCCAATCATAAGAAGAGTAATCGCATGCTTATCATAGGGGGCGTAGTCTTGGTGGTATACTTGCTTGCAAGTATCATCTTCGGCTCGTTCATGCTTGAGAGGAATGTAGTGAAAAACCATAATATTACCTACTCGACCTTCACCGTTAGGCATGGGAATTTTCCTGGAACATTTTTTATGTAGTCCCTCTTTATAGGATACATCCAACCTTCATGACGGGGTTGGCTATCCTATAGAGAAGTGTATAGATACCATATTCTTTTTCTCTGTGTTGTTGTCGGCGTGTCTTCACAAGGATGGAGATACGCCGAT
>CAYSIH010000139.1:0-5109 GCA_964431005.1 uncultured Sphaerochaeta sp.
CTCCTTGTAAATTCTAAGCGTAAACATTCAACTTAGGATAATCTACATTAAACCATGAATCAAGAGAAAAGGCAAATGTGTTGTTTCAGTAAACTACTACTAAATGCGTAAAACAGGGGTATTTTACAGTTTTGGCATATTCATTCAGCAAATATACAGATGAATTGATGACCTCCCTTCCTTTTTTGGGTATATTTGCAGGTAGGCATTGGAGGGGTAAGATGATGCGACACAGTACGAAAAAGATCAAAGATGGCATTTCCTACACGGTTAGCCTGACCTTTAGTGCAGCTTGTTGGGCCTTGACTCTCTTTGTATTCTGGGGTTTGGCCCTGAATGTGCGAGAGGGTGTCCCCCTGATTTCCATGTGGCACCTCTGTCTGCTTTTTCTTTTCTCCCTGTTAGGGGCAATCTTTCGTGATAGTTGGGTTTTTGACACTCAAAATCAGATAATACGTTCTTTTTATGGATTCGGACCATTTGGCAAACATGAGGCCATACCCTTTGATGAGGTTTCACACCTCGCCTTGGAGCACTTTGTCCGTGGATCGGTCGACAAGGATGCAAAACCCACAAAAAGAAGGTTCAAAGCCATGATGGTATTCTCTCTCTGCCTGAAAGATGAGAGTTCCCGTGATATTGAGATCATTGCTGAAAAGAGTTCCGGCGGAAGGACTGAAGCGGCCGTACAGGCAATTGCCGCTGTCACAGGACTGTCTTTGTCGATAGATCGTCCCCGAGATATGGATTTGGATGTTGGGTTGAGGGACCCTGATTGAAGACTCTGGTCTTCATAGGGGCTTTACAAGAAAAAAGGACAATCATCGATGATGAATGTCCTTTTTTCATAGTAGCAGGTTTCCCTATCTTTTTTCGGTGATTGCATCGCCCTTATGCTTTGCAGCATCAGCTTGGGCATCCTCCATGCTAATCTTACTCACATCTTCGGGGTTGTAGAGCCAGCATGCAACCTCGTGTTTGGGCGTTATGTCAAACATCGGAGGGATGTGGCACGAGCACCAGGGCATCTTCTTTGGACAGCGGTCATAGAAGTAACAGCCATCTCTCTCCTTATCCGGAGAAGGCACATCCCCTGTAAGGATGATTCTCTTGCGTTCGCGCTCCACCTTAGGATCAGGGATGGGAGCTGCTGATAGCAGGGCAACCGTGTAGGGGTGCTTGGGAGAGTCATAGAGTTGGGCTGATTCGGATACCTCGACAATCTTTCCCAAGTACATGACTGCAATCCTGGTACTGATATGCTGGATGACAGCCAAATCATGCGCAATGAAAAGGTAGGTAAGACCGAATTCTTTCTGCAGATCACCGAGCAAATTCAGAATCTGTGCCTGGATTGAGACGTCCAGAGCTGATACAGGCTCATCTGCGAGGATAATCTTGGGGTTGAGGGCCAAGGCTCTTGCTATGCCAATTCTCTGGCGTTGACCACCACTGAACTCGTGGGGGTACCTGTTCTTGAATGCCTTGTTAAGCCCTACACGCTCCATAAGATCCTCAACTCTTACCTCCATCTCGTGCGAGGTCATGGGCTCTGGCAACAATTTGCGGTTGTTGTAGATGACCATGGGCTCGGCGATGATGGAACGCACAGTCATGCGCGGATCAAGGGATGCATAGGGGTCTTGGAATATCAGCTGCATATCCTGTCTGGCTTTGAGCATGGTTCGGGTATCAGCATTAACCATATCAATGCCATTGAATATCACACTGCCGCTGGTAGGTTTGTGCAGCTGGGCTATGGAGCGTACGGTTGTGGATTTTCCACAGCCGGACTCTCCTACTATGCCGAGTGTCTCTCCGGGGTAGATATCAAAGGATATTCCATCGACAGCGCGGATGGCGCCTACCTGCCTGTTGAAGAGGTTGCCGGTCTTGATGGGGAAGTGTTGCTTAAGATCCCTTACTTCCAAAAGGGGTTTTTTTGTAGTTCCCATTATGCCTTCTCCTCTTGTAAAGCATTCTGCAATGCCGCTCTCTTGGTCGCTTCATCAACATAGAGCCAACAGGCTACTTCATGATGGTCTCCCAAATCTTTGCCTGGAGGATAGGCATGTTTGCACACCTCCATAGCCTTGTGACACCTTGGGTGGAAAGGACAGCAGGGAGGTAGGTCGATGACGTTTGGTGGTTGGCCCTCAATGGAGAATAGTCGTTTGTCCTTGTTTGTTGTATCCATCCTAGGGACACTTTTGATAAGTCCTTCAGTGTATGGGTGGGCAGGATTAGTATAAAGTTCTTCAGTCAATGCTGTCTCAACGATGCGTCCTGCATACATGACACACACTTTGTCACACATACCGGCCACCACTCCCAAATCGTGGGTTACCAGGATGACAGCGGTACCCATCTTGCTGTTGATTTTCTTGATAAGCTCCAATATCTGTGCCTGGATGGTGACATCCAATGCTGTGGTAGGTTCATCAGCAAGCAATACCTGGGCATTGCATGAGAGTGCTTGGGCGATCATCACACGCTGGCGCATACCGCCTGAGAACTGGTGAGGATAGCTATAAATTCTCTTTTCGGGAGAGGGGATACCAACAAGCTTGAGCATCTCTATTGAGCGCTCAAGGGCTTCTTTTTTATCCATATCCGAATTGTGCAACCTGATGGTCTCGATCATCTGGGTGGATATCTTCAAGAAAGGGTTGAGGCTGGTCATGGGATCCTGGAAGATCATGGAGATCTTGTCGCCCCGGATATCACGCATCTCAGACTCACTCAACTTGAGGATGTCGACCCCTTCAAAAAGAATCTCGCCTCCGACAATTTTGCCAGGGGGGGAGGGGATTAGGCGCATGATGGAGAGGTTGGTGACACTTTTGCCACTACCTGATTCCCCTACGATTCCCAAGGTCTCCCCTTCATGTACGGTAAATGATACACCGTCGACAGCTTTAACGATGCCGGCGTCAGTCTTAAAATATGTTTGCAAGTCCTTAACTTCGAGGACTGCTTTTGCACTGGGTTTCAAACTCATTCTTCGTCCTCCTATAGTTGGTTCTTGCTTTGCGGATCGAAAGCATCTCTGAGCCCATCACCAAAAAAGTTCATGGCAAAGAGGAATATGGTCATCGCGATAGCAGGGAAAATCAATTTCCATGGATAGAGGGTCATGCCGTTTACCGCATCCCCTACAAGGGATCCCCACGAGGCGTATGGAGCTTGGACACCTAAGCCTAGGAAGGAAAGAAAAGACTCCTGCATGATAAAGGCTGGAACTCTAAGCGATGAGTAGACAATGATGACCGAAAGGGAGTTGGGAACCATATGACGGAAAATAATCCTACCAGTCGATGCTCCCATGCTTCGAGCTGCTTCAACAAACTCGCTATTCTTCAGGCTCATGATCTGCCCTCGCACCATACGTGCAATGGTAAGCCAGCTCACCATCGCAAGGGCGACAAAGAGGTTCATGATGTTCCTTCCAAAAATAGCCATGAAGATGATGACCAGCAACATATAGGGTAGGCCGTACATGATGTCGACCAAGCGCATAAGAAAGAAGTCTACCTTTCCACCCATGTAGCCAGCAAGAGCGCCCACTACGATACCGATAAGTACACTGGTAAGTGTTCCTATCAAGCCAATCATGATGGATATCTGTCCTCCATAGATGATTCGGCTCAGCATATCTCTTCCGCTGTAGTCCGTTCCTAAGAGGTATTTACGACCATGTTTTTTTGTCGCTACGATATCAGCTGAGAGGTTGTCGTTGATGACGACCTTCTTGTCGATAGGGAAATTTACTGTTCCGTCCTTGATATCTTTCTTGAGGGTTCTTTCTGAGCTTCTGGTGATGGTGGTCTTGATCTTACCCAAAAGGTTGGTTTTTCCGGTGGATGCTATGGCCTTCGGACCTAGGCTTACCATTTCCATCTCCAGAGAAGCCTGATACTCCTCCTCACTCAGCCCTGGATTGCTGCCCTTGATAGTGTTCATTGTCTGGGCGCGCATCTCTTGGAGTATCTGCGCTTCTACCGTAGGGACATCCGCACCGGTTATGGCTGCATAGACAGGAAGTATCTCGTCATAGGACATTTTTGCCAGATTTTGAGTTTTTCCTGTCTCTGTATCCTTCCAATAGATTTTCTCTACTGAGATGAGGAAATCAGAATCGATGCTTTTTTGTAGCCGCTCAATAGTGCGGACATCCGCATCACTGAAGGAGAAGGTTCCAGCTTCTTTTTGCCTTTCACCCTCTGTAAAACAGAAGTTCCAGACTTTGTTGGTCTCGTTGTCCTTGATCCACTGTTTTATTTGTGTAGATTGGGCCTCAGTAACGACAAGGCTTCCACTTCTCCAAGCTTTAAAATAGAGGTCTTCCAGCTTGGTCTCCATCATCAAATCTCCTGCCGTCTGGTTCAACGTAGGTCTGAGATGCTGGTGATCGAGGATAATCTCGTCATAGGGATAGATGGGAAGAAACATGGCAAAGGCCGCAAGCAGGGAGTAGATGATTACTACAATCATCCCTGCCACTGCCATCTTATTCTTTTTCAGTCGTCTCCAGGCATCTTTGGTGAGGCTATTTCCAGCAATTACCTGGTCAAATTCGTTGAGAGGTGCCTCTTTTTTCTTTGCAATAGCTATCATGAGGTCACTCCTATTTGTACGTTATGCGTGGGTCGAGCTGTGCGTATACGATATCAACAATAAAATTCATGAGCACGAGAATGAGCGAATAAACAATAACAACGCCAACTATAAGGGTGTAGTCTCGGTTAAAGGAACTCTGTATGAAAAACTTTCCAAGCCCTGGAACACGGAATATCTGCTCTACCACGATAGATCCTGTAATGATTCCTGCAAATGCAGGTCCTAAATAGCTGACTATCGGCAGCATGGCACCTTTCATGGCATGCTTGAAGATGATAGTGGAGTTTTTCATCCCCTTTGCCTTGGCTGTCCGGATGTAATCACTACGCAGTGTCTCCAGCATGGAGGAACGCGTCAGGCGCGCTATGTTAGCAAAGTAAGCAAAGGAAAGTGAAACCGCCGGTAGGATAATGGTGAGATACCCCTCGCCGGTGGTGTACCACCCGCTGGTGGGAAGCCACTTGAGCTTCATGGCGAATATCAGCTGCA
>CAYSIH010000140.1:0-5098 GCA_964431005.1 uncultured Sphaerochaeta sp.
TCGTTCACCTCAAGGAAACACACGGTCTTGCTGTCACGTTTGGTACGTACCCAACCTTCAGCTTGGACGACCTCTTGGCTTGGCTCTCTCTTGAGCAACGCGGAAATACGTTCGTTCATGGGAAATGCTCCTTCGAAAAGTATCCATCCATTATGGTTTTTTGGCCCTCTCTAGTCAAGAATGGGGGATTTGTTGAATTCGAGATTGTTCGCCTCTCTCAAAGATGTTCCTACTGGTTAGCTTTTCTACTGGATTAATAGCAGATTACTGTCTATCAGCTAGGTTTTTATAAAAAAAGAGATAAAGGTTCATATTAGTCTATTTTGACAGATTGACAAATAGTGAAAAAGTGTATATATAAATACTAAGCCTACCTTGGAGGATCTACTATGTACAAAACAATGCCGCAGATATTTTCAAATATCGTCAAGACCTATCCCGGATACTCCGTGCAGATGAGCAAGGATGCGAGTGGGGTATTCCAAAGCGTCTCCTACTCACAGCTTTACAGTGACATCAACGCCCTAGCAGCTTCGCTCTCCCATCGTGGAATGAAACGCGGGGATAACGTAGGGCTTATCAGCGACAACCGCAGCGAATGGTTGCTCAGTGACATGGCCATCCTAACACTAGGGGCAGTGGACGTCCCTCGCGGTCGTGATGCAATGCCGTATGAGATCAGCTTTATCCTTGGAATTACTGAAGCGACTTTCTGTTTTGTGGAGAACGCCGTACAGCTTCGTAAGGTTCTCAATCTCAAGGAAAAACTTCCAACCCTTGAGCATTTAATCGTAATGGACAAAAATTTTACCGCAGAAAGCCTTGAGGATACCCCAGTCGCCGATGGTGTAACGGTCCTACGTATAGCGGATCTTCTCACCGAAGGCAGACTTCTCTTGGACGATGCCTCTGTTGCCCAAAAGATTGAAGAGGAACGCATGAAAGGAAAGGGCGATGAGACGGCCACCATCATCTTTACCAGCGGAACAACCGGTGAACCCAAGGGTGTTGTGCTCTCCCATGCGAACTTTGCCTACCAGCTTGATGCCCTGCCCAGGGTCATCCCTGTGGTAGGACCCGCTCAGAGGTGGCTCAGCGTCCTGCCTGTATGGCACTCCTTTGAAAGGATCCTCCAGTATTTTATTGTCAGCCAAGCTTCCACCATCGCATATTCCAAGCCACTTGGCTCAATCCTCATTGCAGACCTCTCGGTGGTGAACCCCCACTGGATGGGCTCGGTTCCCAGAATTTGGGAAGCTGTGAAAAACGGAGTGTTCAACAGCATGAAGGCAAAGAGCCCTGTTGCAAAATCCCTGTTCAAGTTCTTTGTCCTTGTTGCCAAGCACTACAACCACAACCACGATCTGTTATTCGGCGAGGTAGCCACCTTCAAGAAGCGCAGCCGCGTCCTTGATGTGCTCTGGTCCTTTCTGCCTACAGTCCTGCTTTATCCTCTCTATAAGGTGGGGGACCACCTTGTCTATGGTAAGGTAAAACAGAAGCTAGGCAAGAACTTCATAGCCGGTGTCAGTGGGGGTGGTTCGCTCAGTGAGAGCGTGGATATGTTCTTCTCTTCCATTGGCATCAAGCTGCTCGATGGCTACGGCCTAACTGAAAGTGCCCCGGTTATCGCCGTGAGGAATCTGAATCACGGCATCAAGCGCACCGTCAGCCCGCTTGTCGGTACCGAGGTGAAAATTGTCGATGAAGGGGGAAGGGAAGTCCCTCCTGGGGTAAAGGGCATAGTCATGGCGCGAGGCCCTCAGGTGATGAAGGGATATTATAAGAGGCCCGAGCTCACAAAGGCTGTGCTCTCTTCCGACGGTTGGCTCAATACCGGGGACCTGGGTATCTGGACCCACCACGGTGAGTTCGCCCTTGCAGGAAGGGCAAAGGATACCATCGTACTTTCAGGCGGTGAGAATCTTGAGCCCGTTCCCATCGAGGCCAAAATTTGTGAAAGTGAGTTTGTGGAAAGTGCTGTGGTCCTGGGCCAGGACAAGAAGTATCTTGGTGCCCTGATCGTCCTAAATAGAAAAACCATTGAGGCGTATCTGACACGTGAGCAGATTCCCTACCTTGTTGGCAAGCTTGCCAGCATGAAAGAGGTCAAAGCCTTGGTGGAAGCCTCCATCAATGAGATCATCAGTGTAAAACATGGCTTTAAAAGCTATGAGCAAATCCACAGGATCGTCCTTATATCCAAGTCTTTTGAGGTTGGTGTGGAGTTGAGTGCAAAGCAGGAGCCCAAGCGATTTGAGATCAACAGGCTCTATAAACGGGAGATTGAGCAGCTATTTGCAAGTTAACTCCCCTAGTTAGGGTTTACTAGCAGATAATGTTATTCGACAGTTCACTAGAATAGTGTCAGAAATCTTGCATATTTCCCCTGTGTCAGATACACTTTGTATGTATACCAGACATAGGGGTTTTTATGCTTCAGATCATTGGGACAAAGAAATGCAAAGAGACGGCCAAAGCCTTGCGCGCATGTAAGGAGCGCTCGATATCTTGTCAATTTGTCAACCTTGCTGAACGTTCCCTCTCCGATGGTGAGTGGAACTCTCTTTTTCAATCAATTCCAGACGAGGAACTTTTAGACACCTCATCTGCTTACTATACCAAGCAGGGCTATCAGTATCGCTCTTTCTCCATTCAGGAGGAACTTAAGGAACACCCTGAGCTTTTGCAGACTCCCATCCTGCGTGCCAAAGGCAAGGCCCATGCAGGATTTGATCTTGCAAAACTAGTCGAATGGGGAGGCCTCTGATGGTCCGTTATGCAGTGCTGGGAAGTGGCTCCAGTGGAAACAGCTATGTCTTTTCTGATGGCACCACATCTGTCTTGATCGACCAGGGCTACAGTGGTGTGGAACTAGGAAGACGACTGGCAGGCATAGGACTGGAACTCGACTCTGTTGCAGCGGTCTGCATTACCCACCTTCACCCCGACCATGCAAAAGGGGTAGGGGTCATTGCAAGAAAATTTCGGGTACCCATCTATCTCCACAGTGCTATGCTGGAGAAAGAGCCGCTTGCCTTTGCCAAGCTTGGCATCCCCGCCGAGTGTGTCTGTCTTGTGGAGCCCCTTGCTGAGTTCTCAGTGGGTCCTTTTTCCCTCAGTTGTTTTGAGACAAGCCACGACAGTGGCGGCTCTGTGGGCTGGCATGTCACCTATAACGATACTACCTTGATGGTCCTCACCGATACAGGTTGTTATACTGATGAGCATCTGCACCTAGCCAAAAAGAGCAAAATCCTCTTTTTGGAAGCCAACTATGACGAAGAGATGCTCCATAGCGGGCCGTATCCTTACTATCTCAAACAGAGGATTTCCGGTCTCTACGGTCATCTATCCAATGATCAGGCAATACAGTTTTTGCAAGAAAGTGACTTTGATGGAGAGCATGTATATTTTATCCATCTCTCAGGTACAAATAATAAGCCCTCACTCCTGTCTGACATGGTCAGGGGGCAGGTGAAGACTCCCTTCACGGTCTGTGAAAAAGGCCAGTGTTATGGGGGAAATTTGGAGAAATCATGAAGAAGAAAACTAAGAAGAATATGAAAAAAGATATCTGGTCGTTGAAGCGTATTAGCAAGCTTAAGCGTACAGATGGCCTTACCATGAAGACGGTCAACGAGTATACGATGAATGCTGTGGTAGACTGCACCGCCTCTAGAAATGGCAAACGCGTTGCCCTTCGCATCTACGGAGACGATGAGAGTCAGATCACGTATGACCAGATGAAAAGCATGAAGGACAGTATCGCTGTCACCTTGCTTGAAGCCGGGTTTGTCCATGGGGATAAGATTGCCATCCTCGGGGAGAGTTGTCCCACCTGGATTGTTGCCTACTTTGGCATTACCTCCATAGGATGTGTTGCTGTTCCCGTTTTGCCTGACTTCTCCTCGAAAGAAGCGTGTTCCATTCTGGAGCAATGTGGGGCCAAGGGCGTTGTGGTAAATACCAAGAATTTTGAAAAGCTGATTCCCTTTGTAGAGAAAAATCCCTCCTTCCTTGTGAGGATGGAGGACTTGTTTCATATTCCCGATCCCATCAGTGGCAGCCTCAAGGACAAGGAGCAGTTTGCCTCAGCTCCAGGGCGAGATATAACCAGAAGAAAACTGGATAAGAAAGCACAGGACCTGCGTGCTACCAGCAAGGCAAATGAAGATGACCTTGCCTCCCTCATCTATACCAGTGGAACCACCGGTAGCAGTAAGGGTGTTATGCTTACCCATAAGAACCTGGTTTGGAACGCTGACGTCTCAACCGATGTCTATGTGGATCTCAGACCTGGAGACCATGTCCTTTCGATCCTGCCGATCGCCCACGTCTATGAGTTCACCACAGGCCAGGTTCTAGAACTGATGTGTGGAACTGAGATAACCTACTTGGGCAAGGCACCAGCTCCGAGTATCCTGCTTCCTGCGCTCAAGGCCGTGAGGCCGAGACTGTTGATGAGCGTTCCCCTCTTGATGGAGAAGATTTATCGCAGTTCGGTGCTTCCTGTGATGCGTGACAACGAGAAGCTCAAGCCTTGGCTGAAGTTCGGACCTACCAAACGACTCATCTCCAGAATTATCGGACGCAAGCTAAAGGTTACCTTTGGCGGCAAGCTGAAATTCTTTGGTATCGGAGGAGCACCCCTTGACCAAGATGTCGAGCAGTTCCTCGCTGATGCCGCCTTCCCCTATGCCATCGGCTACGGCCTTACTGAGACCTCCCCCCTCATAGCAGGCGGACTGCCTACAAAACACCATGTGGGGATGATAGGCCCGCTTGTCGAGCATGTGGATGTGATCCTTGATAACAAAAATCCCGAGACCGGGGTGGGAGAAATCCTCGTCAAGGGACCGAACGTCATGCAAGGCTACTACGAAAACCCCAAGCTCAACGAAGAGGTTTTCACCAAAGATGGGTATTTCCGCACCGGAGATTTGGGCTTCTTTGACAAGAAGGGGCGCTTGGCCATCAAGGGAAGGACGAAGACCATGATCCTAGGGGCAGGAGGGGAGAATATCTATCCTGAGCACATTGAAGCTGTCATCAACAATCTGAGCTTTGTCTCAGAGTCCCTGGTTGTCCCTGAGGA
>CAYSIH010000141.1:0-5085 GCA_964431005.1 uncultured Sphaerochaeta sp.
CACAGGTGAGGCACTCCAAGGGGTGATTAGCGAGCACCAGCTCCAGATTGAGCTTTCTTGATGCACGTATCCTTTCATTGTTGGTAGTGATCTCCATACCTGGCAAAGCAGGAGTGTTGCAGGAGCGTACCAGGCGCTTGGTGTTTTTCACCTCCACCACACAGATGCCACACGAGCCGTGTGAGGAGATATCCTCAAGATGGCAGAGCGTGGGAATCTTGACCCCAATCTGCAGGCAAGCATCCAAAATTGAGCTTCCTTTCTCTACTGTAACCTTCTGAGTGTCTATATGCAGTGTTATCATCTCCTTAGCCATGAGCAACCTCCCCTCTTTCCGTGTTGCGAATATCACAGCGCAGGCACCGTGAAGCCTCCTGGCGTGCCTGTTCGCCCAGATACCCCCTGTTTATCTCAGCAAAGTTCCCCTTGCGTTCGGAGATTTTCAGATGTCGCGGTGCGACAGGCTGTATCGTTTCTATCTCCGTGGGTATCTCATTATCGTAAGAGAACTTTTCAAACAAGGAGGCAAACCGTTTGGTACCGGTAAGGTCATAATCAATGACAGAGGCGGCATCCTTGGCATACCCCATAGCTTCAGCTGCGGTGGAAGGTCCGGTAACGACATCTCCGATGGCATAGACACCTTGCAGATTGGTCTTGAAGGAGTACCTTCCTATGGAAGCATTCCCCGCCTCAGTAGTTGCGAGGCCCTCACGGGTAAGCAAGCCATCATCGACCTGCTCCCCTATGGCAACGATGACCGTGTCACAGGGGATACGGCGGGTCTTGCCGGTGGACAGGCTCTTTCTTCTGCCGGAAAGGTCATACGGACCACCTTCCATCTCCATGACTTCAAAGGCCACAACCTCACCAGCCTCATTTCCGATGACTTGGACCGGAGCACTCATAAAGGAGAATTTGATTCCTTCTGCAAAAGCCTCCTCGATCTCGCTCGTGTTCGCTGGCAGGTCTTCCTTGGCACGGCGGTAAGCTACGGTGACAGAGCACCCTCTTCGCCAGAGGGTCCGGGCAGTGTCGATGGCCACATTTCCGCCGCCTACGATGACGACGCGGTTGCCGATCACAGCCGGCTCGTCTTTTTCCAGTTGTTCAAGCAGGGTAGTTCCCTGCAACACTCCTGAAAGCTCGATACCTGGTATCTGTAGCTCCATATGGCTGTAGGAACCTATGGCAAGGATTACCGCTGAAAACTCATTCTGCAAGGCATGCATGCTCAGTTGGTCTCCCAGTTCAACATTGAAGACAAACTTGATGCCCAGCATGGTGAATATTTCGAGCTCCTTATCCAAAATCTCCTTAGGAAGCCGGTATGAAGGAATGCCATACCGCAACACACCTCCAGCTTTCTCTTGGGCTTCATAGACTGTCACCTCGTGTCCAAGTCTGACCAGGTAGAATGCTGCAGTCAGACCAGCAGGGCCTGATCCTACTATGGCGATGGATTTTCCTGTAGGAGAAGCCTTTGTATCGATAAGCTTCTGATAGATGGCACTCTCACGGCCCATCTTGTATATGGTATCAGCAAGATAGCGATGGATCTCACCCTGATGCACTGCTTGGTCCAAGCTTTCACGTCTGCATCGCATCTGGCAGTGGAAGTGACAGATCCTTCCTATGGTCCCAGGCAGTGGATTATCCTGCAGCGTCGAGGCAAAGGCCTCTTCCAGACGGTTCTCCTTTAGCAGCTGAATATAGGCCGGGATATCCATATGCATGGGACATGAGTTAGAACAGAGGGCTGTGATGAGGTCCTCACACGTCCCACTTGAGCAGTGATGGCGTAGTATATGGTCTTCGTACTCCTCTTTGAAGTAGGTAAGGGTAGTCAGCACCGGGTTCGGTGCAGACTGCCCGAGGCCACACACTGCCGTATCACAGATGTTGAGACCAAGCTCCTTCATCAAAAGAAGGTCCTTCTCCTGTCCCCTTCCTTCGACTATGCCGTTGAGCAAGGCAAGCTCCTGTGCAAGTCCTTCCCTACACGGTACACACTTGCCACAGGACTCCTTGTGGGTGAACTCGATGAAGTATCTGGCGACATCAACCATGCAGTTATCCTGGTCCATGACGACCATCCCTCCTGATCCCATGATGGCGCCCATGGTGGAGAGGGTCTCATAATCGATGGGGGTATCGAACTTCGCGGCGGGTATGCACCCTCCTGAAGGTCCTCCCGACTGCACTGCCTTGATCTTCTTGTTCGGCGATGATGAGCCTCCCCCGATCTCATAGATGAGAGTGGTCAACCTCTCCCCTAAGGGCAGCTCGACCAGGCCTGTATTCTTAACCTTTCCAACTAAGGAGAATACCTTGGTCCCAGGACTGTCGGAGGTACCGGTCTTTCTAAACCAGGAGCTTCCCATGCCTATGATGACAGGGATATTGCACCAGGTCTCCAGGTTGTTTATGGTTGTAGGATACCCTAGGTAGCCTTTTTGTGCAGGGAATGGAGGCTTCATCGTTGGCCTGCCGGCCCTTCCCTCAACAGAGGCAATAAGCGCTGTCTCTTCTCCACAGACAAAGGCTCCGGCGCCCTCCACTATCTCTATGTCAAAGCTGAAGAGGGTGTTGGGTATCTCTTTACCGAGCAACCCAACCTCCCTTGCCTGCTGGACAGCAAGCTTAAGGCGCTCAACCGCCAAGGGATACTCCGCACGAACATAGACGATCCCAGTAGAAGTGTGCATAGCGTATGCACCGATAAGCATCCCTTCGATAAGCATATGGGGGTCACTTTCAAGCTCGTTGCGGTTCATGTACGCCCCGGGGTCCCCTTCGTCAGCGTTACAGATAAGGAATTTCTTCTCTGCCTCATTCTTGTTCATCAGTTCCCACTTGAGGCCGGTGGGAAATCCTGCACCTCCGCGGCCGCGAAGCTTGGAGTTCTTCACTTCAGCCAATACATCAGTCCTACTCATATCCCATACAGCCTTGAAAAAGGCTGAGTAGCCTCCAACTGCGAGGTACTCCTCCAAGGATGTGGGGTCTATGAGACCTGCATGTCGCAAAACAATCTTCTTCTGTGCCTTGAAATAATTGATTTCATTCCATTCGGGAATATCTTCAAACCCATGCCCATAGGAAAAGCTAGACCCCAGATGGTCCCACTCTGTTATCTTGCAGAGGACGCGATCAGGGGGAAAGGATTTCTTCTCAATGGAGGAAAATATCCAAGGGATATCTTCGATGGTCACCTTATCCAGTATGAGAAGGGGCAAATCTGGTATATATACATTCACCAACGGTTCATTGGCACAGAAACCAAAACACCCGACACCTCGGACCTGCATCGCTAATGTATTGGAGGATACATGAGCACGGATTGCTTCAAGAAGTTCCCCAGAGCCGTTACCAAGCCCGCATGTCCCCACTCCTACCGCTATGTCCACGCATCCGGGCCTGAGAAGACGCTCACCTTTTTCCTTGAGTTCTTGTAATAGCTTTTTCATGCTGTCCCCTTCTTTGCCATAAGCTGTTTCAGAAGCGTAGCTAGCTTGTCGCCCGTCATCCTGCTGTGGATGACCTCATCGACTGCGATAACCGGAGCTAGTGCACACTGGCCAAAGCAGGCAACAGTGCGCACGGTAAAGCGCATATCTTCGGTGGTATAGGATGACTCATCCTCGCCTTCTTCACTTTCATGCAGACCCAACATCGCCATGACATCATCTAGCAGAGGTTTTGATCCTCTGGTATGGCATGCTGTTCCCCGACATACGGTGATGGTATGCTCCCCCTGGGGCTTGAGGTTGAAAAAGGAGTAGAACGTTGCTACAGAGTAGACCTGTGAAAGAGGTATCTGCATCTTTTCTGCTATGTATAGCAGCGCTTGTTCGTTGAGGTAGGTATGTTCTGTGTTGCGTTGCACTTCTTCTAGAACTGAGAGAAGTGCACCAGGCTTGCCTTTGTAGGCGGCTATGATGGTGTCATAGAGCTCATTCACAAGAGACCTCCTTGAAAAAAACGATAGACTAGAACCCAATATATCGATACTCCAAAAAAGGGGTTGTTGTTCATCTTCTAAGGTCGGTCTACTACATAGTATGGCATTATGTATAGCAACGCAAATTTAATTCGTTACTATATTGCAAAAAAACCAGAAAAAAATACTACTAATGTGATTGTAAGAACATTACTATACCAACAGGGGATAGAGCTGTACCAGATAAATTCTAGGTATCTGTTACTAGGTTTGACCAAAGCCTCTTGGTTTCCTATCCTAGAAGGACAAGGAGCATATATGAAAACCTATAGGAAAGAACTATTCTTCAATATTTCCAAACGAAGGGGTCTGGTAAACATAACCGACCAAGTACAACAAGCAATACAGGATAGTAAGGTACAGGAAGGCCTTGTCCTGGTAAACGCCATGCACATCACCGCCAGCGTATTCATCAACGATGACGAAAGTGGACTCCATCATGACTATGAAGTCTGGTTAGAGAAATTGGCCCCAGAGAAGCCCTACAGCCAATACAAGCACAACGGCTATGAGGACAATGCTGATGCGCACCTGAAGAGGACTATCATGGGGCGTGAGGTCGTCTGTGCTATTACTGATGGCAAGCTGGACTTCGGTCCCTGGGAGCAGATCTTCTACTATGAACTTGATGGGAAAAGGCAGAAGAGGGCTTTGATTAAGATTATTGGGGAGTGATTACTCTTTCTCTTCACCAGAAGTGTTCTTCGCCTTACCATATGCAGGTGTTGATTCCTGTACCATGTTTTGGCGAAGGACTTGATTCATCCTCGTCTGGTACCCTCTTTCTCCATCGCCTTTGTACCATTCAAGAACATCAGCATCGATGTACATGCAGATCTTCTTCTTTACTGGACGATAATTCTCAGGATTACGCAGATGCGATGGCTTCAGTTCCGCCAACTGTTTATCTGTCATCTCAGGAATATCAGAGATATCTTCATTTTTGAAAGCTAAGATTTCTTTACGTCGTTTTTTTGATATACTCATAATACTTTGCCTCTTCTTTAGGGGTCGCCTTTCTTGCCGATATGATCCTGATAATTCCCTCCTCATCAGCAATGACTACAGGAAGAACCAAGAAC
>CAYSIH010000142.1:0-5036 GCA_964431005.1 uncultured Sphaerochaeta sp.
CACCGCTGGAAGAGGGTTGCACCTGTACAGCTTGCACCCAGTATTCGCGTGCCTACATGCACCATATGATAAAAGCAGGAGAGATGCTCGGAGGCATGCTTGCAACCGAACACAACCTGACATATTTCTACCGTCTGATGGAGAAGGTCCGCCGGGCAATTGCCGAAGACAGGTTCTCCTCTTTCAAGAGGGATTACCTTGCAAGATTCTACTCACGATAAGGCTGCAGCAAAAAGCAGCGTACTGGTGATGGCATGCACCCTGATAAGCAGGGTGCTTGGCATCGTACGTGCACGCGTCATCGGGTCCATATTCGGGGCCAGTGGTATTGCCGACGTTATCAACTTCACCTTCAACATCCCCAATAACTTCCGAAAGATCTTTGCCGAAGGGGCTATCAACGCCGCCATCATCCCTTATTTCAGCCGTCTTATCGAAAGTGAGGATACAAAGGCCTCCAAGCGCCTTTTTGCCCTCCTCTGTACCTACCAGACACTCATTATTCTCCCATTAGTGTTGGTATCCTACTTCTATGGGGAGCCGCTGCTGGCTTTTTTTTCCGACTTTGATGCCCCAAAACTTGCTCTAGGGGCTAGGCTGTTGCCTTTTTTCATGGTCTACCTGCTTACCATCAGCGTAGGATCTGTTTTCAATGGGCTGTTGCACTGCCACAAGAGTTTTTTCCACTCCCATGCTGCCCCCCTTCTTTTCTCCCTCTCAGTCATACTTGGCGTACAGTTCCTACACCCGTATTTTGGTGCGATGAGCATGGCATACTCGGCCCTTGTAGGGGGATTGTTGCAGGGTACCTACTCCTATCTGGTGGTACGCAGGTATGGCTATCGCATGAAGCCCGCTTTCAAATCACAGGGAACCCCATTCAAGCCTCTAATGAAATCCTGGGCACAGATGGTCGTCAGTTCCCTTATCGTCGTCGCGGCCCAGATGGTTGCCTTCTGGTTTGCCTCATCCCTTTCTGTAGGCAGTGTTACCGCCTTCAGCAATTCACTCATCTTTTGGCAGGCTCCCTATGGAATATTCTTCAATGCTGTAGTGGCTGTATCGTTTCCTGCCATGAGTCGCGCCTTTGGTATGGGCCGCCAAGATGAACTGCAGAAAGTCAGCCGGGAGGCACTGATAAATTTGCTCACTTTCCTGTTACCCAGCACCATCATCCTGTTTGCCCTCAGCAATGAAAGCGTTTCATCTGTCCTGCAGACGGGAAACTATACCCTTGCTGATGCAAACCTCACAGCCCATATACTCAGATACTACCTGGTGGGGATGATTTTCGCTGCGTGGTTCAATCTGTTGCAGAGGGTAGGCTACAGCGCGGAGAGACATAAGAAGATGACTTGGGTAACTGCCTTGATGAGCCTCGCTGACATTGCCCTGATGTGGATCTTTATCCGTCTAGGACTTGGCATCATCTCGCTGCCCTTGGCATCGGTCTTCTCCTTCGCCCTTTCCTTTGTCATCCTCGCCTACATACTCAGGGATATCTATCCCCTGTATAAGGATAAGGAACTCTATAGGGGAGTCCTGAAGGTAACACTGGCAAACATCCCCTTACTGGCCCTCTCAGTGCTCTACAAGCTCATGGGCCTGCATTGGCATGAAAACGGGTCAACTCTTTCGAACATCGCCTTGACGGCCATTTTAGGCAGTTTGGGGGTGGCTGTAACATTGGTAGTGTATGCCATGGCCGACATTCCATTCATTCGTCTGTTGAAGGGAAAAAAATAATACAAAACACACTCTTGCTGAAATTAAAGAGTGTAAAATTCTTCAGGCCAATCTTCCTTGTAGAAAACAGGGGTATTTTATGTCAGTGCCGGTCTGTAAATATATGTATGGAATGCAGTAATTGTTTTATTGATCCGCCCTTGCATAAGTTTTTGTTGTAAGGCAAGTGGTTGTCCTCTATAGTATCTTATAGTGGATTCAAGAGATGAAGAGACATCTGCCCTCTATGGGACGAACGAATATCTTCCCCTAAAAAGGTACAAAAATGCAAAAAGAACTTAGATCGAGAGAAAAAGTTGCTTATACGAGCGGTTTGTTGGGTCAAAACATACTATATAACTTTATGGCTATGTATATCATGTTCTTTTTCACCGATCTGCTAGGCATCAAGCCGGCAGTAGCAACAATCATAGTGGTCACAGCCAGCTTGTGGGATGCGATCAATGATCCGATTATGGGTATGATCGCGGACAAGACCAGAACCAAATGGGGAAAATTCAGACCCTATCTCATCTTCGGACCTATCCCATTAGCCCTGACCACGATTTTATGCTACATCAAGTTCGATCTCAGCGGAACCGCCGTATTCTTGTATGCAGGCATTTGCTACATCCTCTGGGGGATGTCCTACACAGTGATCGACATACCTATCTGGGCAATTTCTGCAGTCGTTTCCAAAGATCCCATAGAGAAAAACAAAATGGTCACCTTAGGGAAGATTGGCGGGACCATCGGGACTGCAATCGTTACGGTAGGCAGCATAATCATCATCAATAGCTTTGGTGGGGAGAGGTTGGCTTCCGCCTATACCAAAACTGCAGTCATCATAGCCGTGCTGAGTGTCTCCATGATAATGATTACCGGCTTTACCCTGAAGGAGAGGATCTTCCCCGATAAGGAAGTCATCTCGATGAAGAAAAACATCCAAACGATCACAAAAAACAAGCCGCTGATGATGTTGATGATAGCCCTGCTTATAGTCAACCTGATCAACGGCATACGGCAAAGCGCACAGATGTATTTTGTGGTTTATGTTTGGGGGGACTCCAGCCAACTGACAAATGTCGGCATCAGCCTGATTTTGGGAATGGTCCTGGGGATGGCTATTTCTCCAAAGATAATTGAAAAGATAGAGAAAAAGAAGGTATTTATCGCAGCATGCGTCCTAGGCAGTGTTTTCAGCGCCATCCCATTTTTCATAGGCGGAGGAAGCATCCTTTTCAGCCTGGTTTTTTTGGGGATCAGCTTCGCCTTTACCGGAATGACAACTATAGTCAGTGCTTCGATGCTTATTGATTCTATAGATTATTCCGAGTGGAAACTTGGTTTCCGTGGCGAAGGGCTGGTTTTTTCCATGAATACATTTCTGACGAAACTAAGTGGAACCATTGCCAAGAGCATCCTTGGAATCGGGCTGGTCCTGATGAATTATACCGAAGGACAAGCAGTGACCACCACTACCGTACGAGGTTTCAGTGCAATGATGTATTTGGTTCCGGCAGGATGTTTCCTGCTTACGATGGTCCCTTTGTATTTCTACAGGATAAGTCCTGAGGAAAAAAGTGACATCCGTGGAATGCTTAAAGAAAAATATTAGACTTTACCTGTGTAAGGAGTTTGAACATGAATAATACAGATGTTGAGACATTACTGAAACCTCCTGTCCTCGATGACAGCAAGAAAGTTTTATGTATCCAGCCTCACCCGGATGACAATGAGATTGGAATGGGTGGAATCATTGCATTTCTAGCTGAAAAGGGGTGTGAGATCCATTACCTCACTGTCACTGACGGACGGTTGGGAAATTCAGGGACTCCCCATAGCCCCGACGAGCTGGCGGAAGCAAGAAAGGTCGAAGCTGAAGAGTCCGGCAGGTTTCTAGGTGCAAAAAAGTTTTTTTGGTTTGACTATAAGGATGGTACCCTCTCCAATATCCCCAAATTGGCAGGGGAGATAGGAGAACTGATCAGGAAGGAACAGTATGACACTATCTTCTCACCAGACCCTTGGCTCAGTTATGAATCCCATCATGACCATATCGTTGTGGGAAGGGCAACTGCCCAAGCGGCTATCAGCTGCTCTTTAAAAACCTATCCGGAGGGAACTCTTACCCCGCCATGTGTACTTCAGGGGGTAGGATTCTACTTTACATCGGCGCCTAACACCGTCATAGACATCACCTCTAATTTCGATAGGAAGGTACAAGCCATGGCACTGCATGAGACCCAGATCAACGAAGAATTGCTCAGCCTTTACAAGGTTTATTTCACCATGAGAGGGAACCAGCTATCAGGAGGGGAGGGCATCGGGGAAGGGCTGAAAATGCTCAGGACAATCCATTTGCATGCTTTCCCAGAAGCAAAGGACATTTAGAGAAGTAAGTAACATGGGGGGTTGAGGATGAAAAGAATAGTTGGGATAGTAGTACGGATCCTACTTGGCATCATGGCAGTGTTGTTAATCGTGTTTGGCATCCTTGGTATACGGGATCATCTATGGCACCTTTTGGTAGCGGGTATCCTGATACTTTTCCTGTCAATTTTTTGGAATTTTTTCACAAGCCCCTCCAAGGATGGTACAGTCTCACCACTGTGGAAAAAGATCAGGATGGTAGCCGTAGGGATCTTGTTCGTATTCGCGCTTCTTGATGTAGCCCTCATGATAATCGGTTTCAAGGTAGCCCAACCGGATGCTTCATCCGACAAAAAAGTGACGATGGTTATTTTGGGGACTGATACGAAGGGCGATCAGCCTGGAGACCTGCTTAAGCTACGTTTGGACAAGGCAATCGGATATTTACAGGATACTCCTGCTATGAAGGTCATTGTGACAGGTAAGGGAAGGGGTGAGTACAGTGAAGCTGAAGTAATGACGAAATATCTTGTAGCCCATGGGATTGGCTCTAATCGGATACTACAAGAAGATCGTGCCCAAAGCACCCTTGAAAACTTTCAATTCTCCAAGGAAATTGCAAAAAGGGAGAATTTGCCAGAAAGGTTTCTGGTCGTCACCAATAACTACCATCAATTCAGAGCCTCTCTCTATGCAAAAGAGTATGGAATTGAGACAGAAGCACTATCCGCACCAACTACCTGGTATATGCTTTTTCCCTTGTCGGAAAGGGAGAGGTTTCTCATCGTGACGGAATGGATGGGGCTTTCACCCGACCTTATCAACAAATATCAGGAAATTTAGGGTAAGTGGCGCATAGCTGACCGTATTTTGATATCCCTCATTTTTGAATAACAGGATGAGTGATGTAATGCGGGAAAAAGGCCCTTGGCTCCAAA
>CAYSIH010000143.1:0-4969 GCA_964431005.1 uncultured Sphaerochaeta sp.
TGCATAGTTTGATAAAGAGACGGAGCCTCAGAACAGTCTGTTCTGAGGTTTTTATTTTGGTGGTGACGGCTTTCGTGTATTCGATGGCTTTCCCTGGATTCGTTACCAATCGTGGGTTTGGATTCATCGCGTTTTTTGCGTTGATCCCTCTTTTTGCCGTTATCAGGAATACCACTTGGAGTCTGACTCCTGTCTATGGGTTTCTTTTTGGGTTTGTCTTCTACCTCTTTTTCAACTACTGGCTGAAGACCTTTCACCCCTTGGCAATCCTGATCGTTCCCATCATCAAAGGTGGGGAGATGGCCATACTCTTCCCCCTGCTGAAAGCGGGCGAGAAGCTGTTCAAGAAGTATGGCTACCTGGTGCAGGCCGTCATTTGGGTTGCCTATACCTATGTGAGCCAAAACTGGTTTGCAGGCTACCCCTATGGGACCCTTGGGTATGCCGTCTATGAATACCTTCCTCTTATTCAAGTTGCTTCGGTGGTAGGGGTATGGGGCATTACCTTTCTGATGGTGCTTCCACAGACTTTCCTCGGAGCCTGGGTGTGCGATCGCATTCGGCGAGACGGACCTACTATCAATGAAACATTCAGGACGCATTTTTTCCCGATCATCGGGTATGTTGTCATCATCATTGCAACCCTTATTTTTGGATTTGTCTCTATCCGTTATTGGAATGCGCAAACTCCGGACAAGCACTGGAGAGTTGCAACCATCCAGCATAATGCTGATACCTGGGAGGGTGGCTACGCCACGTACAAGAGAAACTTTAACAACCTCAGAAAGATGAGCCTTGAAGCGCTTGTTGCAGATCCTGATATGATTCTCTGGTCAGAGACGGCTTTTGTTCCCTCTGTTGCCTGGCATGAGAAATACCCCTCTGATGAGGCGACATCTGCCTTGGTGGAGGAGTTTGTCCTTTTCGGTAAATCCCTTCCTGTCCCGCTGTTGAGCGGCAACCCCGAAGGGGTTTTGGATGATCCTTCCAAACCCGCTCTTTTGGAAGATGGTTCGTGGAATCGCAAGGATTACAATACGGTTACCTTCTTTGAAGGGGGTAAGATCAAGGATACCTACAGAAAGCAGCACTTGGTACCTTTTACCGAGCACTTCCCCTATGAAAAGCAGATGCCTTGGCTGTATAACCTGCTCCTTGCCAATGACTATAACTGGTGGGAAACAGGATATGAAAGTGTCGTGTTTGAAACTGATGAAGGGGTCAAATTCTCCACCCCCATCTGTTTTGAGGATGTCTTTGGAGGCCTTAATGCAAGGTTTGTCCGTAATGGGGCCCAGGTCATAGTGAATATGACCAACGATGGTTGGTCAAGGGCAATTTCCGCTGAAATGCAGCACCTTGGCATGGCCGTCTTCCGTTCCATTGAGAACCGCCGGACCACTGTGCGGGGAACCAACAGCGGTATGACCTGCCTCATTGATGTCACTGGCAAGATTGTTGATCCCATGCAGCCGTTCAAAGCGGGGTGGCATATATATGACGTTCCGGTCTACTCAACCGAAAGCCATGGTGAGACCTTCTACACCAAGCATGATGACTGGTTTGCTTTCGCCTCCATCTACCTTTCACTGTTCCTGCTGGCACTTGGTGTAGTCAGGACAGGTATTCTTTTTATGCGTTCAAGGAAAAAGGACTAATATGCTCTATAAAACTGCTTCTCTGTTTGTTATTGGCACTGAGCTTACCCGTGGGGTGATAGCTGACAAGCATTGTCAGGTTGTCGCTAGCCAATTGACACAACTTGGTTATCGGATGGAACGTATGGTGGTTGTCCCCGATGACGGCTGCATTGAAAGTTCCCTCAGGTCTTGCCTCGATACCTGTGATGTGGTCATTCTCACAGGAGGGCTTGGCCCGACAAGTGACGATCTTACCCGTAGCATTGTCGCAACATTGGCCAAAGCCCCCCTTACCAGAGACCAGAGTGCTTTCGATGCTCTTTACCAACGAATGGGCGAGCGAATCTGGGGAGCCAATGAACAACAGGCGATGATCCCTCTTGGGTTTGAGTCCATCCCCAACCCTCACGGTTCAGCTGCAGGCTTTCGGGGCTTTATCCCTGTAGGCGAACGCTCTGTCGCTTGTGTGGCCATGCCCGGTCCTCCTCGTGAGATGGATCCCATGTTCTTTGATGTAGTGCTGCCTTGGCTCTCCCGTCTTATCGGACACAACGACTTTTCCCGTACCGAGTTTTCAACCTTTCTGCTTGCAGAGTCTAAGCTTGAGGAGCTCTGTCGTCAGGTAGCTTCCCAGGGCATCCAATGGGGGACCCGTTTCCAAGATCTTAAGATCAGCCTGTATTTGGTAGGCGGCATTGAAGAGCAGCGCATTGAGATGGCACAGCGGCTGCGTACTCTTGTGGGGCCATCGCTGGTAACCGATGGGGATGTCATGCCTGCAAGTTTATTGACGGACCAGCTTAAGGCCAAAGGTATGACGATCAGTTGTGCTGAAAGTTGTACCTCAGGCTATGTTGCTAAATTGCTCACCGATGAGAGCGGAAGCTCTTCTTGGTTTTGGGGAGGTGCTGTCACCTATTCCAATGAGGCTAAGATGAAGATGCTGGGAGTGAGCGAGAGTACGTTGGAAACCTATGGCGCGGTAAGTGCCGAGTGCGCCTCTGAAATGGCTGAGGGGATACTGAAGGTCTCGCTTTCAGATTGTGCCCTCTCCATCACGGGGATAGCCGGACCTACCGGAGGAAGTGAAGAGAAGCCTATTGGTATGGTGTGGTTAGGTTTTGCTGCTAAGGGGAAGGAGACCCAAACGGTGAAATTACAGTTCACCTCCTGGGGAAGAGTCTCTGTAAGACGAAAAGCCTCAGTTGCAGCATTAATTCTAGCCAGTAAGTACATCAATGGGGATGTGTTGCTTGACACTGTGAGCAAGTGGCAATATATTTAAGATACAACCCGCGGAAATACTAATAGTACACACACTACTTCATCTTTCCGCATATTCTTACATTATGTTTTACATTTAGGAACCAGTATGAGGCGACACCTTAAGCTTGTGCTTGTAGGTAATTGTCAAAAAAACCGTTCCGCTGGAGTTTATTCTATGTCTTCCGAAGAAATATTAAATGATCAAGCTGACGTAGTTCGTCCTTCTGAGCAGGAACCTGCAAAGAAGGTCGTACGTCGCGTTACTCGCAAAAAAAGTCCTGTGGTGGCCAGTTCGACTGAAGTCCCTGCAGATACTCCTGCTGCTGAAAAGAAGCAAGAGGAGCTGCCCTCTGAACCAAAAAAGCGGGGGAGACCCAAGGGTTCCACAGGGGCTAAGAGCGCTCCAAGAGCTAGGGTTGCGCCCAAGAAGAAGCCTGTAGCAAAGGATGATTCTTCGCAACTGGAGCTGATTCCTTCTGAGAAAGCGCAAGCAGATACGAAGGCGCAGCAGGCTCCAGTCACTTCGGTTTCCTTTTCCCAGCCCGCCCCCGATCCTAAGGATCAGGGCCAGCCTTCCAATCAAAATCAAAATCAGAACAGAAACCCTAATCAGGGCCAACAAAGAAAAAGCTCTCAGTATGGTTCTAGGAGCAGTGGCAGAAGCCAGCAGAGCCGATCCCATACCAAGGGAAGCTATCAAAAAGGCCAGTCCTACAACCAGAGTCAATCCATGCGCCAAGGCCAGCATGACGACTCTTCCAATGACCTGAATATTGAAGAACATCCAGAAGCACCTGTCTTGAATCTGACAGACTATACCAATCTCTCAATTGATGAAGTACGCAAAAGTGGTGTTGCCAAAGGTATGAATCCCGATAACATCCTGGACCTGCGCAAGCAGGAGATCATTGCAGAGATCCTTCGTCTTCATACAGCACAAGGGGGAGTCATCGTCGGGGTCGGTACCCTAGAGATCCTTCCTGATGGATTTGGATTCTTGCGCTCTCCTGCAAACAGCTATCTCTCTGGCTTGGAAGACATCTATGTCTCACCAGCTCAGATCAAAAGCCTCTACCTAAAGACAGGGGATGTGGTCAAAGGGCAGGTACGCACTCCTCGGGACAACGAGCGGTTTTTTGCAATCCTACGAATACTTGAAGTAAATGACGATGAGCCAATAAAGGCAAAAATGCGTGTTCCCTTCGATAGCTTGACTCCGCTTTTCCCTGATGAAAGGATGCGCTTTGAGACTCATGAAGGGGATATGGCAATGAGGATCATCGATATGTTCTGCCCAATCGGAAAGGGGCAGCGCTCACTTATCGTCGCTCCTCCCCGCACAGGTAAGACTGTCCTGCTTCAGAAGATTGCAAATTCCATTAGTATCAACCACCCTGATGTTGTATTGATGGTCCTGCTTGTGGACGAACGTCCTGAAGAGGTTACCGACATGCGTCGCCACGTTAAGGGTGAGGTCATCGCCTCCACCTTTGATGAGCAGGCTTCCCGGCATGTTCAGGTAGCCGAGATGGTGATCGAAAAGGCTAAGCGCCTTGTCGAGCACAAAAAGGATGTGGTCATTCTCCTTGATTCCATTACCCGTCTTGCACGTGCCTATAACCAGACCGTTCCTGCAAGTGGGAAAATCCTCAGTGGAGGTGTCGATTCCAATGCGTTGCACAAGCCCAAGAGATTCTTTGGTGCTGCGCGAAACATTGAATTCGGAGGAAGCCTGACTATCATCGCCACCGGCCTTGTAGAGACCGGGTCGCGTATGGATGAGGTCATCTTTGAGGAGTTCAAAGGTACGGGAAATAATGAGATTATCCTTGATCGGAGATTGGCTGACAAACGCCAGTTCCCTGCCATCAACATCAAGAAGAGTGGAACCAGAAGGGAAGACCTCCTGATTCCCAGTGATGAGGCAGCTAGGATCTGGCTTACAAGAAATGCAGTCGGTGACATGGATGATCAGGAGATGACGCCTTTCCTCATTGACAAGATTCGAAAGACTAAGGATAATGAAGCGTTCTTACGTTCGATAAATACAGGGATTCCCTCGA
>CAYSIH010000144.1:0-4746 GCA_964431005.1 uncultured Sphaerochaeta sp.
AAATGTTGCTGATTACGATTGGCAGAACTGGTCTTGGCTGTAAGACCATAGCGTAAGGATTTGGGTGGAGGGGTTTCCCTCTGCCCAAACATTTTCATCATGCATAAGAAAAGGTGAAGTATGATTAACTTATTACCAGAACCAAAAAAACTTGTTGACAACCATGGTTTTTCAAAAGAATTCAAGAAGTTACGAATACAGACAAATGAAGCAGAGTTGCTTGAGATTGCAAAAACCCGTTTTTGGAATTATCAAACAATGTTTGTTGATAACGAGAATGAAAGTCTGACCATATATCTGCACCCTACATTGGAACATAGAACATCTGATAACCCGGAACTGTTCAAGGCGCAAGGCTACTGTCTCGAGATCGAAGATGAAAAGATACAGGTGTATTATGAAGAAATAGCCGGATATGTTAATGCTCTGACTTCCCTGAAGATGTTGCTACAGGAAAAGGATGGCATCTTTACTCTGCCTTGCTGTGAAATAGTCGATTGGCCTTCTGTAGCAGTTCGGGCGGTCGCCACAACCTTTTCTTGGTATGCCGGGTATGGGCGGATAGGCTTCGATTCCCAACTATGGAACTATGAGAAGTGGGTTGAGTACATGAACATCAGTCTGGACAACAAGATTAACCAGTTCAATATGGTTATGTACGGATACTGGCCTTTTGAGTTCGAACAATATCCTGAGACTGTGCTCAGAAATGTACCCATTGAGATTTGGAATGCAGAGAATGATTCCTGGCTACAAGTCAGGTATACCCATCCCAATATTGAGAAGCCCTACCTGGATCGCCTGATCGACCTTGGCCATACCATGGGGTTCTCCTTTTTTGCTTATGTAGGGTTGAACTCCTATAACGGAGGGTATTCGATCAAGCATCCTGAAGCCAGGATGACTCCTCCGCCTTCAAGCCAGTTTCTAAATGATTTTGATTCGCTCTGCCTCAGTAACGAAGAAAATGTCGAATATATCTTATCTTCTATGGAACGAATAGCACAGCTTGGGTTTGATGGTTTCTCCCTAGAAGAGAGTGAAGAAGGATTCTGGTTTTGTGAATGTGATGCATGTAACAAGCAATGGGGTGACAAGGCTGCTGCTCCGATTGAAGCAAAACATGAGGCAAACATCTGGCTGCTGAATCAGATTTGGGAAAAAGTAAAAAAAGTAAACCCGGAAACTGTGCTGGGAATAAGGGCCTTTAGACAGCCGCCGCTGGAGAAGGATCCTAAGTTCTTGCAAGAGTGTGTAAGGACAATGCCCAAGGGGATCAACCTGTTTTGGGCCCCTGGATTGTACGTACCTGAGACGGAGTTTCCTAAATGGGTAGAGGCTTTTGGTAAGGAGCACATATGGGGAAGGGATACTGAGGCAAACTCGATAACCTCTACAATGGGTAGGCTCTACCGTACCTTTGCTTCCAATATGATTCGGTACGAGGATGAGACAAACGAGCAGATTATTGAAACTGATATTGCCCAGCACATGGGAAGCATCGATATGGGGGTCCATGGTATCAATGGATTCATGTTTGAATGGTATGGCCTGTTCCTTCACCATTTTGCACATGGCAACTATGGCTGGGGATCTAAGATGGATCCAGAAGAGTTCTATCAGAGGGCTTGTGAATTGAATTTTGGGGAGCTGGGTGAAAAAGTTCTCTATGTAATGAAGACTGTCCTGACAATTCATGAGAGTCAGATGCCTTTTTACACAACTCCTTTCCCCTTCCAAAAAAATAAGATCAGAAACAGCGATATACCTGCCATAGAGCAAGCAAAGAAGAATCATCCGAAATTAATGGAAATGCTCACCGATCTGCTCGATGCTTGTCAACATACTGACAGACTCCGCTATTGGGCACCTCATTTCAATAAATTGTTGAATGCTGAGAGGCGAAATCTGGTGATATATGAAATGGTACTTGCTTCCCTTAGGTATGAGCAAGAGTCTGATCCGATAAAGAAAGACGCTATTTTGGATGAGATACTCTATTACAATGAAAAAGATTTTGCCATTGCTAAGGAGATGTTCTTTGATATTAATCCTGTAAGTGAAACAGGGGTTAAAAGTTGCATGTTTCCCTATCATGAAATCAAACGGTTGATTCACAACATCAGGCATCCTGAAAATCCGGATACCGATATCATATGTTCTGGGATAGAAGCCCTCGGCTGGTTGTGGCTGTAAGAGATGGAGGAAAGAATGGATGCAGAGAAACTCATTGAAGTAAAGAATTGTACCATGATTTTCCCCGGGGTTCGTGCTCTTGATAATGTGGATTTTACGTTATTAGCAGGGGAATGTCATGGACTTGTAGGAGAAAATGGAGCAGGTAAATCTACCTTGTCGAAATGTATTATTGGTGACAACCAAATGTCCGAAGGAGAGTTGTACGTACGGGGAGAACAGATTAACATTCCCTCTTACTCTGTAAGGAAGTCTCGTGCTTTGGGTATAGCTATTGTCCACCAAGAATTTCAACTGATGGAAGATTTGAGTGGCTTGGAGAACATGTTCATAGGTCGCTATGAAAAACGAGGGCCGGTCATCGATTGGAAGAAGCTGCAGCAAAAAGGAGAGGAAATCCTTGAATATCTGCAGTGTGAGGTTGATCTCAATGTTAAGGTAAAACATTTGCGAACAGCCGAAAAACAAATAATTCAGTTGGCAAAAGCCATGTTGGATGATCCAAAGGTTCTGATTTTGGACGAACTGACTGCAGTTTTGCAAGAAGAAGGAATTCAAAATATCTTTAGGGTGATAGGTCTGCTGAAAGCGAGGGGTATAGGTATCGTGTATATCTCGCACCGGTTGGATGAGATCTTTGAATGTTGTGATAGCTATACCGTTTTGTGTGATGGGAAATATATCAATAGCGGGTATGTGAAGGAAATCAACAAACAACAACTGGTTAAGATGATAATCGGAAGAGAGCTCAAGAATGTCTACCCTGAGAAAAATACCGAATTTGGGGAAACCGTACTTGAAGTTAAAAATCTTAGCTCACCAAATGCATTTGATGATGTCTCCCTTGAAGTTAAAGCAGGAGAAGTAATCGGTATCTCAGGATTGCTTGGCGCTGGAAAAACTGAATTGTTGCACGCCATCTACGGCAACCTTAAGGTTAGTGCGGGAGAAGTTTTAATAAAAGGGATTCCTGTAAAGATTAAAAATCCAAAGCAAGCAATTAAGTTGGGGCTTGGAGTAGTCCCTGATGAAAGAAGATTGCTGGGATTGAATATGCTTTTTAACATAAAAGACAATACGACTTTGCCTTCGATGGGAAGATTCAAGAAGTGGAAGATATTCCAGGATCATCAGAAGGAAGCAGAAGCAGCCTTTGAAATTAACGAAAGGTTGAACTTGCGATATTACTCCTTGTGGCAGCGAGTTAGCAAGCTTTCAGGTGGGAACCAGCAGAAAATTGTAATTGCTAAGTGGATGTTGCGAAATTGTGATGTCTTCTTGCTGGATGAACCCACAAGGGGAATCGACATTGGTGCAAAATTTGAGATTTATTCTCTAATCAATGAGTTAGCAAAAGCTGGGAAGGCGGTGGTTTTGGTCTCCCCTGAGCTTGAAGAAATTATTGGTTTATCCAACAAGGTCTATGTCATGTATGAGGGGAAAGTAATGGATGTTGTTGAAGGCGATGATATCAGACAAGAAGTAATAATCCATGATCTATTAGGAGTAAAGAGAAATGATTGACGTGAAAGCATTTGAAGCGAAAAGCAACAAGTTTAAGGGAGGTTTCAAATCTTTCTTCAATGAATGGATGATTTTATTCCTCTTCATCTTTTTGGTAGCCATCAGTTGTTTAAGTTCTGCAAAGTTCAGAACTACTGATAACATAATGAATATCCTCAGGCAGGCCTCATTTATCTCTATCATTGCCTTGGGTGAATTTTTTGTAATCCTCATTGCCAACATGGATATGTCTATCACATCCATAATAGGTATGACATCCATTTTCTTTGCTGGTTTGGTTGTCAATGCAGGAGTTCCTATATTTTGGGCAATAGTCATTGTCTTTGCGTTGTCAATTGCCGTCGGCATCATAAATGGATTGCTGACGATTTATGGGCATATGCCTTCTTTTATCGCGACTTTGACGGTTATGAATATCATCAAGGGTATCTATTTCATCTACTCTAAGGGCCTTCCTATTTCTGGCCTTCCTGATAGTTTTAACTTTCTTGGTGCTGGATATATAGGATTCATACCTTTTCCTGTTATTTTAATGCTTATTGTAGCGATCACACTCCATATTTTCACCCAACACACAGAGTTGGGAAGAAGTTTTTATGCAGTTGGTGGTAACGTTGAGGCTAGTAAGCTGTCCGGAATCAATGTGAAGTTCATTGGTGTCCTTGCTTTTGTCTTTAGTGCTATCCTCTCTTGTGTTGGGGCATTGGGACTGACGTCCAAAACTTTGAGTGGAAACGTCGGAATTGGAGAGAACTTGTTGTTTGACGTCATGACCATCGTTGTCCTTGGAGGAACCTCTCTTACCGGTGGTAGGGGGAAGGTCTTTGGAGTGGTAATCGGTGCCCTGTTCCTGCAAGTAATATCGAATATCATGATCTTGATGAGTATCAACAGTTACTGGCAGTGGGTTGTAAAGGGTATAATTCTGGTAGTGGTTGTCCTGATTGATTCAAACTCAAAGCATGACTAACCCTATAGGAATAACCAGACCTAGGGAAAAGTAAGTTTTCCAAGGTGCTGTTTTTC
>CAYSIH010000145.1:0-1255 GCA_964431005.1 uncultured Sphaerochaeta sp.
CTATGAAATAGTTGTAATATTTTCAAACCGTTTACCGGTTTGCTGGAAATTCACGCTTACAGTTAAGAAAAAGGAAATAGAAAATGAAATTTGGAATTACTTTAAGACCACCAAGCCTATCGATCATAGATAGTTATTTAGAGCAGATGAAGCCAGGTGGAGTTTTAGAAAACATCTCCCACTTTGAAATCAGTTATGTCAGTTCAAATTTGGGACATGATTGGCGGAGTGACTATCTTACTGGAGTTAAGCAACGTATAGATGATAATGGGCTGACAGCATCAATCCATTTCCCTAGTTTTAATCTTTCAGAAGTTAATCAAGGAATTCAAAAAGTAATTATTTCTGAGTTCCGTGAAATGCTTGAATATTGCAACCAGCTTAATCTAGAAAATATTGTTCTCCATCCTGGATACCTCGATTATTATGAAACCCCAAAAGTTGTGAATAAAGCCTTCGTTGATCGCATGGAACGTGATATGTTGACAGCAACTAACCATTCTGTAGCAATGCTTAAAACTCTTAGCTCAATGGCAGATGAGTATGGATTAACTATTCTATTAGAAAATATGCCACTACCTCGGGCCATAACTAAAAACTGTCATGAACTGCACAACTTGAAGAATCTTATACACAGGAACAATGTAAAGTTCGTTTTAGATACCGGACATCTACACCTTACTGGTAACGATATGCATGAAAACATTATCTCCCTTGGTGAAGACTTACGGCAGATTCATGTTCATGATAATAATACAGAGTATGACCAACATAGGGTTCCTGGATTAGGAACAATCAAATGGGATTCATTTGCAAAAAGTTTAATCGAAAGCAATTTTTCAGGAATTATTATAATAGAATTAGGAGAATCTTCGCTTGAAGAAATATCACAGTCAGCAAAATTCCTTACTACCCTGCTTGAAGGAACTAAGATTACAACCTCTAAGCCATGATGAAAATTAGTCATGGCTTTATGATATTAATGGAACTTAGCGTTTGTGGTCTATGGAAGAAATGATCTCTTATAAATCTTCTTGTCTTTATTTGAGAAGAGTAAACCGTTTTGCTGAACACTTTCAAGAAACAAGTGCCAGATAACAGGATTTTCATTAAAACGTTTTAATGAATTTTCATATATTAATAGCAATTATTCTTGATAGTTCAGTTTTCCAAGTCTACACTGTACAAGATTCACCAATTCTCACTGATAAAAGGAACTAATCTTGAAACTACATTTGACACCATCTCAATTCAG
>CAYSIH010000145.1:1355-4739 GCA_964431005.1 uncultured Sphaerochaeta sp.
GCGATGGGAAACCCATCCAAAGAGGATTCACACCTTCATCACGGAGAATTGCCTCTTACGCGATATTCGGATGCATGGATTGAAATCTCTGATGGTCCCAATCCTATTTCACTTTGTGGAAAGATGCAGTTTCGTATCCCCTTTGTAGCAGCATATGAGTTCTCACCCTCTTTGAAAATTCTAGGTGACGGGTCATCTGTATTTGTTGACAGCACCCTTACGAACCTGCAAAAGAGTGATATGCACTACATGTATTTGAACCATTTGAACTTTACTATGCGAGATGCTGTTCTGCTTGAATATGGCCGTAACGACTTTTCAAAAAGAACAGTTACCGTCTTAGATGAGGTAATACCTGGTGTTATTGAAGATCCTTCTCTTTTCCTCAATGTAGACAAGTATCCTACATACAGTCCCGAATTAGTGGCTATCATGAAAAATCAACCTCAATTTGGTCCTGTGTCAGTCAACAAAATGCATAGGGGTGATGGGGACGTGGTTTGGGTAGCGATCAACACCAACGAACTTGATCATACAGTAGCTTGGCTCTCAAAGACTGCTGACCGTAGTGCGTGTGGTTTCACACTTCCCGCTACCGCTGGTCCTAGGGGCTTAGCTGAAGAAACTAGAAATAATACCGTAAAGACACTTGAAGCAGGAAATTCAGTGACTTTTCAATATGTGTTTGGGCTAGAGAAACAAGCAGAAGATACAAATTTACAACAAGCAATAGAATTGCTAGGAGGTCTTTATGATTGATAGAGTCAGGATACCAGAAGAAGAGTATTTCGAACGAATTGGAAAAGCATCTAAGCTAATGGAAGAGGCAGGATTGGATATTTTAATTTCAAACTGCAATGAAGCCGACTACTCCTTTGTTCGATATTTCACAAACTATTGGCCACTTTTCGAGACAGCTGGAGTCGCCATTGGTCCAAATGGAAAAGCCGCTTTGATGGTAGGGCCAGAAAGTCCAAAGTATGCTGCAGACAGAAGTGTCTTGAAAGACATATTCACCTTGCTGGAATATCGAGAATCAGCAGACCCTGCATACCCAGAGGCAAAGGTAAGTACATATAAGGATGTATTTGATTTCCTAGGGGTAAAAGGCAAGCGCTTGCGAATCGGTATTGCAGGATATCTGGTAACCAACCCAATCCAGCTCGAAGGACTACGCAGGTGTTTTCCTGATGCTGAGATCATCAGAAACGAAGAGATCGTAAGATCACTAAGGATGATCAAATCTGAAAACGAATTGGCTTGCATCAGACATGGATTTAAAATTGTTCAGAAGGCAACAGAAGCCGTAATGGCAGAGATTCGACCGGGTGTGACCGAGTTGCAGATGGTTGGAATTGCACAGAAATGCATATATGAAAATGGAGCCGAGTATGAAGGCCTTCCTATGTATGTGTTCAGTGAAAAATCTACAAGTCATGCCATTTCCCGTTCTACCTATCGCACCATAGAAAAAGGTGATCTGGTACAGTTGAACCTATCAGCTAAAATTGAAGGGTACAGCCCTAGTATTGGACTGCCCATCAGCATGGGACCCCTGGTAGGAAAAAAACGAGAATTGGTGGAGTTCGGCCTTTCAATGCACAACTGGACACTGGACCAGGTAAAGGTTGGCGTTGAAGCCTCAAAAATAGCAAAAGATTACTATCAGAAGGTAGTGGATGCTGGGATGAAGGATTATTTTGCCTACGGACCTTGTCATGGAACTGGTATGATCGAAGTGGAAGCTCCTTGGATGGAAACAACTTCTACCTACAAACTACAGGAAAACATGACGTTCCAAGCTGATACGTATTTTTCTGCAGAAAAATTCGGATGCAGATGGGAAACCGGTATCTGTGTTAAGCCAGGAAAGGCTCTTCTCATGAGTGATCCTCTTGGAAAAATTCACGAGATCGAATGCTAAGAGATTTTTAGGATTACGAGTAACACCCTGTAATAACCTATTACAGGGTGTTTTGATTTTACCGCTTATCGACAACCTCTCCTAATTACTATAGTATTTAGGTAGTAAAGGAACAAATATATGGCAACGATAAAAGATGTTTCTGCATTGGCGGGGGTATCCATTGGAACAGTTTCTAATTATTTGAACAATACCAAACCAGTTAACCCGGATACTGCAGCACGGATAGCAAAAGCAATACAAGAGACATCCTATAAGCCTAACTATTTAGCCAAGAACTTGCGCACAAAACAATATAATGACATAGGTGTCCTTATCCCCAACTTTGAAGACAACTATTACATCAAAGTGCTGGAGGGCATTGAATCCGTCTTCCGTGATACCCAATACACCATCAACCTTGCCCTTTCCTATGAGAGGAAAGATTACGAAATAACGTGTATTGAGACTTTTGCTCACAAGCAAATCTGTGGTCTGATAGTATTTACTTGCATTCCTGACAAATGGAAAAAATACTATGAGACGTTTACAGGCAGAAATATCCCCCTAGTCCTCATCGACCGAAAAATGGAAGGCCTGGAGTCGAGTTTTGTGATGACAGACAATTACACGACAATACTAAAGATCACCAAGGAGCTTCTTGATAGCAATAGGAAGAACCTGTTCCTTTTCACCGGACCAGAAAAGTACTTTTGTGAGTCAGAGTGTGTACGCGGTTTTACCACTGCCTTTACCCGATCAGGCACTGAAATTTCAAAAAAACAGATCGTTACATCATTGTTAAGCAAAGAAGACTCTTTTCGGGCAATAGTCAACATGTCAGAAACCCTGAAACATACCAAACCGGATGCTATTCTCACTACTTCAGAGAATAAGGCAAAAGGTATTATTGAGAGTCTCATGTTTCTCGGCTATTCCCAAAAAGAGATACCAGTGGTAACTCTTGGCGAGGAACACTGGAACTCCTTGACCTATTCCATGGCTTCACTCTCAACTCGCCGACCAGCCATCAAATTGGGTTCTACAGCTGCTACAATCCTTTTGGATGAAATTGAACGTCCTATTGTTGAAAGCAAAAACCTTATTTTTTCAGATCAGCTGTCTAGAGACAACTTGCATAACTATCCCTTGTTTTCGCAGGAGAAAAAGGAGCCTTTTCCAACAAACAAGGAAATTAACATCTTGATGTTGGATACCTCCCAAACCCATACCCTGATGCGCATCATCAACAATTTTACCGTCTCGTCTGGAATTAAGGCAAATATCTCCGTAATTCCCCATCAGCAGCTACTAGACAGGATAATGCAAGAAAAAACCAACCCGGCAGGGTCTGACTCGGCAGATGTCATCATGTATGATATCCCTTGGCTCGAGACACTTATCCAAAACGACATATTAGCTGACATAACTACCAATGCGAGAGAATCGGATAAGTATCAGGATCTTTTCTTCCCAGGAAC
>CAYSIH010000146.1:0-4731 GCA_964431005.1 uncultured Sphaerochaeta sp.
TAGGCACGCGAATACTGGGTGCAAGCTGTACAGGTGCAACCCTCTTCCAGCGGTGATTGGTCGAACTTATGGATCGCCTTCTTCAGGACCACTACCCCATCATCGGTAAAAATAGCACCGTTACGGGCCATACGGGTAGCCAGCACACAGTCAAACATGTCGATGCCGTTTTCCACAGCCTCAAGGATATAGTCGGGGCTTCCGATGCCCATGACATACCGTGGCTTATCCCTGGTCACTATTTCAGAAGTATAGGAGAGAAATTCCTTGTACTGTTCGGCACTCTCGCCTACAGAGAGACCGCCGATGGCAATGCCGGGAAAATCCATACTGTTGAAGAACTCTGCGCTCTCTTTACGCAGTTCCTTGTAAAAGTTCCCCTGCACGATGCCAAAGAGGTTCCCTGCAAAGGAATCACCTAGGCTATCGCGGTGTCTTATTGCTCGTTCTGCCCAGTTGTGTGTAATGTGCATAGCTTCTGTGGCAGCTTTCAAACTGATATCCGGAGCTGTACAGACATCAAGGCACATTGCTATATCACTGCCGATGGTCTTTTGGATATCAACGACCTTCTCTGGGGTAAACAAGTGCTTTGACCCGTCTATATGACTTTGGAAGTTAACTCCCTTCTCACTGATCTTGCGCAAACCTGAAAGGGAGAATACCTGGAAGCCTCCGCTGTCTGTAAGCAGGTTATGGTTCCAGTTGGAGAAGGTGTGCAGTCCCCCAAACTGCTCGAGGACCTCCATACCGGGACGAAGATAGAGGTGATAGGTGTTGCCTAGAATAAGTTTGTACCCTATCTTAGCCACATCCTGATGATACATGCCCTTGACGGTTCCATTCGTGCCTACAGGCATGAATACGGGGGTCTCGACCACCCCATGTCCTAGGGTGAGCAATCCAAGTCTTGCGTTACAGCTTGTATCCTTATGGGTTTCTGTAAATATTTTCTGCATAGTGCCTCAACGGAGAACGAGTCGTTCTGATATTGCTATCGATAGTATCACAATCATGGGGATTACCATACCCCAGATAGGGGCTATGACCCCCTGTTTAGCCATAATGAGGGTTACCATCTGCACTACATAATAGATGACAGCAATGAACAAGCTGGTGATGATGCTGAACAGCAGTACATTTTTCTTATACCTGTAGTTGATGGTACAGGCGATGAAGATCAGGACAAGGGGGATGAGGGCTCCAAGGATCCTACTTGCAAAGTCTGTGGCCACCTCATTCCAGAGTTTGGGATTGATGATGCGTATGCGATCGAGGTAGTCCAGAGCTGAGGAGAGCTCCATAGTCTGTATATCGGTGGAGATGTTTCTGAAATAGCTGGGTTCAAGGTCAAAGCTCTCGAAGACGACCCTACTCTCCCTTCGGGATTCGACATTGAGCTCTGTCTGGTCTAGGGAAAAAATAGCTGCATCGGAGAGTATCCATACCCCTCTTGTCTCATCCCAGGAACCACTGGAGGCATCGATTCGACTGGCAAGCTCACCGTTTTCATCCAAGAGAACCAGTGTTAAGGCCCTGATGGTCTTATTCTCATCGTTATAGTGGGAGGCGTGGACGACAAACCGGCCTTCAGGATCACTGAGGGTGATATTGCGGTTATCGAACGTACTTCTCAGCCCGAAAAGCTCATCCTGCATTACCTTCCTAGCCCTTGAAGAGGGGATGCCGACCATCTCATTGAAACCAAATTGGAAAAGAGAAAAGAACAATCCCAATAGGAGGATGGGGATTATGACTTTCCTGTAACTGATACCGGCATTATAGAGGGAGATGAGCTCATTGTTCGCCTGCATCTGCGAAAGATGGTAAGCGGCAGAAAAAAGAAGTGAGGGGGCCAAAGCAAATATCAGGGCCTCAGGAGTGTACAGGAGTGTCAGCTTGAAGATGGTGAAGGCTCCGACGTTATTATTCACATAGGAATCCAGATGCATGAAAAGCTCAACGCTGACCAGCATCAGGGTACAGAGCAACAAGGTGACCATCCCTACCTTGGTTACAGACTTGATAATGTGCTGTGTCAATAACTTCATAGGCGCCTCGTAAAGAGTAACAGCAGAATCCCTAGGGAAAAAAGCAGGATGTTTGGCGCCCATATGAGATATGCGGGGTTGAAGGGTACGGAGAAAATCTGCATCTGTGCAAAAAAGAGCATGTACCAGTATACCACTGCAACAAGCATGGAGAGGCCGAAACCGATGAGCCGCCCATGTTTCACCCGGAAAAATGAGAGGGAGAAGGTGAGAAAAATCAGCATGGAACACGCAGCAGAAAGGGCATACTTCTTGTGCAATTCAGCGCGATAGTACTGGTAGTAAAAATTGATCGGAGGGTTTTTCTGTAACTCCATAATCTTTTTTTCTTGTTGTTCAGCTTGTCCCCCATCGCCTATGGCCTGCAGGTGCAACAGCTGCTCTTCCATGGCAAGAATCTTTTTGGAATGGATCTGTAAGTCTTCCTGATAGGATATTTTATAATTGGCGATCCGTTCGTTCAGTTCTGCTATGGAGAGTTGGGAGGGCAAGGCTGTTGCCAAAGAGGCAATCTGGCCGGAGAAGTTCAGATAAAACTGGGCTTGCTTGGCTTGGGAGAGATTCCATGAGGAGATATTCTTATCATCGGAACTGAAGATCAGCGGCGAATCAAGATCAAGGCGATAGATGAAATTCTGCAAATCTATGAGGGTCACCTCCCCCTTGGGGGAACTGAGGACCTGGCTGTTACCCTTCTTTGGCAGATCAAAGAGGATGATGTCATGGACAGTTGAGCCAGAGACCTCCTTATTGACCATCACACGGTCCCCTATGGTGTTTGTGGTATTGCTTGTCAGTTCCAAGGTAGGCAGGTCCTTCATCAAGGTTGTGTAGAGCTCCTTATACTGGTGAGTACTCCAAGGAAGAGCCTTGTCCGCTGTGAGGAAGGTAGCAAAAGAGAAAACCACTGAAAGGAGGATTATCGGGATGAAGATGCGCTTCATCGATATCCCTGATGATCGCATTGCAAGTATTTCGTTGCTGCTTGATAGGTCCCCTATGACCATGCTTGATGCGGTCAGGGAACTGAAGGGAAAGGTATACAGTAAGAATTGGGGTATGGAGAGGAGGATAAGGCGGAATACTGCAAAAAAATCTACATTTTTAAGCAGTATTCTCTGGGCTATGAGTAAAATCTGGTTTATGAAAAAGATAAAGAAAAAAAACATGAACGCCACAAAAAAAGAGAGCAGATACTCCCTACCTACATGTCGGTACACCAACGTATGGCGTGCATTATGAGCCACTTCACACTCCTGTAGAACCAAAGCCCCCCTGCCCCCGCTCGGTATCGCCTAGACTCTCTTTTGTAACAAAGGACGTCTGTGCATACCTGGCTACAACCAGCTGGGCAATACGATCACCATGGTGGACGATGAAATCCTCCTTACCATGGTTTATAAGCAGCACCTGAATCTCTCCACGATAGTCAGCATCAATGGTTCCAGGACTATTGAGCACCGTGACACCATACTTTGCAGCGAGTCCCGAACGCGGTCGGACCTGAGCCTCGAACCCTTGGGGAAGGGCTATGGCGAGGCCGGTGGGAACCTTTGCGTAGGATCCGCTTGCAATGATGACATCCTGTTCAAGGCAGGCGCAAAGATCTGCGCCTGCACTGTAAGGGGTAGCATACGCCGGTGTTTTTGCACCGGCTTGCAAGGTGATCGATACAATCTCATCCATTGTTATTTGGATTCAAGAGCATCGACATAACTAAGATTAAGTCTGTTCTGACGATCAATTTCCATCAGTTTTACAGGAATTACCTGACCTACGGTCAAGACATCCTCAACATGCTGGACCCTATCCTTGGAGAGCTTGGAAATGTGGCAAAGGCCTTCCTTTCCAGGAAGGATTTCGATGAATGCACCAAAGTCCATGATGCGCTTTACCGTTCCTTCGTAGATTCTCCCCACTTCGGGCTCTTCAATGATCGACTTGACCAGTTCCTTGGCAAGGTTTGCAGCAGCACTGGTTCGTCCGTAGATGGTAATGGTACCATCATCGGCGATGTTGACTTCAGCACCACTTTGGGCAGCGATTGCCTTGATGGTCTTGCCACCGGTACCGATCACAGCACCGATCTTCTCTTCATCGACCTTCATGGTCAGAATCTTGGGAGCAAGCTCGCTGATATCTTTTCTTGGGCCCTTGAGTGTCTTGTCCATGATGTCGAGGATATGCATCCTTCCCGCCTTGGCCTGGTCTAGTGCCTTTGTCATGATTTCAGGAGTGACTCCGGCGATCTTGATATCCATCTGGAAAGCGGTAATGCCATCCTTGGTACCAGTCACCTTAAAGTCCATGTCTCCCAGGTGATCTTCCTCACCGAGGATATCGGAAAGCACAACGTACTTGGAGTAGTCAGCACCTTCTGTGATCAGGCCCATAGCGATACCTGCAACAGGTTTGGTGATGGGGACACCTGCATCCATAAGGGAGAGACAGCCACCACAGACTGAAGCCATCGAGGAGGAACCATTGGATTCCATTATCTCACTGACAACACGCATGGTGTATGGGAACTGTTCTTTAGTTGGGAGAACGGGTACCAAGGCTCGCTGAGCTAGGTGACCGTGTCCGATCTCCCTTCTTCCGGTGCCAAGACGACCTGTCTCACCTACACTGTAGGGAGGGAAGTTGTAGTGAAGCATGAAGTTGCTGAAATACTTGTCCC
>CAYSIH010000147.1:0-4690 GCA_964431005.1 uncultured Sphaerochaeta sp.
GTCCATCCCCAGTTCGAGGTGAGGAGGAAGATGTCGATCTCCTTCAGGGCTTTTTTGGTGGCAGCTAGCAGGTTGCTGGGCTTGACGATGAAATGAGGGCATTCGAGATCAGGGAAGTTCTCCTTCCATCTTTTGGATCGATACTCATGTAGTTTTGTGTATTTGTTCTTAGCGTCAGAAACTGCATCACCACTATTATATTTAGCCATCCTCAATTCCTTTGGGGTATTAGCCAATCCACTGCCAACCAGGCTATTCCAGACTGCCTTGTTTTGATTGATTGTCTTCTCTGTATAAAAAGATTGGTTCATCATCATCAGGAAAGGTCTTTTGATCAAATCTGCTAGGATTTCTTCATAGGCACGTAAGGCATCTTTCCTTCTGTCTGTATCACCTTTCTTCTTGTACTTGCTGTTGATGAGGACTCTACTGACCTTGTTGTAGGGACGATCCTTGTAGCCCTCTCCGTCCACGAACATTTTCATAGCATTTGGAACAAAGGCTGTAAAATCTATTTCCCTATACCCAAAGTTGTCCATGATGAGTTTCTTGCGTTCAGTCTTAGGCATGTTGTTGAATAGCGAATAGAGTCTTCCTCCTGTATGGATATCATCACTGAAGACTCTCTTGTAGTGGAATCTTTCAAGCTCTTCTGGCCATAGTTGGTTGATCCGATCAACTGCGTCAATCAGGTCTTGTGGCGCCTGTATTCTTTTCCCATTACGTTTGATATAGGCAGAGGAGCGAGTATCATTGTTCATGTCAGGATTGCTTAATCCATACAGATAGTCCTCAGCAAAGGCATGATATATTTGCAGGTTAGACTCTATAGACCTTTGAAAGACATCTGCTCTCCACTCCATGTAGTTGTTTAGAACAATAGCTGTGTTGGTTTTCTGAGCTGTGCCAATTGTAATTGTGCAGAGGTTGAAATGCTCAAGGATCGCAATGATATGATCCTTGTTCCTACAGGTCAGACCGAACTTCTGTATGTTTGCATACACATGTTTGTAAGCCTCAGGATCGTAGGAGTTCTTCACATACAGGTTTTTATTCATCGGGAAGAGAAGTTGGGGTCTGTAACTCTTGTCATACACTTCTTTGGTGGTTTTTTTTATGTATTCTTTTGTTTGGTATTTCAAGAAAAGATTCCCCAACACATTTGTCAGTGCCTGGATGATTGGTTCTTTCTTGTACAGCTTGCCTCCTTTCTCTATATGATAGGTATTGACCAAGTAAGTAGACAGCTCAGTAACTGTCTTTACTGTAAGATAGTGCTCTGAAAGATGAAAATATATATTTTGAAAAAATTATTCTTCAAGTTTTTATTGAGTAATCAACTTTACTATTTCTTAATGAGTGTAACTCCACCTGTAACAATATCACCCTTGGCACCACGGAAAATATTTGACAAATCTTTCCGCCATTTAGCAATAGCGTTTTCTCGCTTCGGATTAGTGCTACTGAATTCTATGAGCCAGTTAAGAAAGCTCATAATCTCCTGTCGTGAGAGTATATTCCAGCATATTATTTCATTGAGAAGATTAAGTCGCTCCTGTTCGCTTAGATTGCTCTCATAGGAAACAGAATACCCACACTCTCTCAATACTGACTTTGTAGCCCATTCGTATGTTTGCTTTGATCGATCAAGCAGAAACTTGGAAATATCTTTCTCTAAAAGAACTTTACTCAACGCATGGTCCAAAAACAAAGAGTTCTCTTTATAGATTGTTGATAGAATATAATATCGTTTGCACTGTTCACAATACCCAGCGGGAATAAGTTTAGATATTAAACTTTTTCCATTTGGTGCTCTGCCAAATATTTCTGCTTGAATAGATTGTAATGTATGGCCTTGCTTGGAACAGGAGAAGGTGTGGACTTTCACAATAAAATGTTGAGGCTTAAGCCGGTGAGTTTTAGAGTTTACTTCAATCGCATCTTTCAAAGAAGAGTCAAGTCTGCTCTTCCATAGTTCCCATTTTGTTTCAGTTAAAATATCAGGAACAAGAATTGCTTTCATAGGGCTGAAACTTTTTAGATGTCCATTTTCTTTGATGATTTCCTCAGATTCTATAACTCGTTCTAGAAGTAAATTATATGGTTCTTCTGAATTATTTTTGCACACCTCTTTAAGGGATCGAAGATGAAGGCTTGAAGCTAATATAATATATTGCTGAATTACATTTTTATTGGAAAAAAACTGTGATTCCATATTAGGTATATCCAAATAAATACCTTTGGCATCTTTATCAATAACCTTGAAACAGTACCCCTCTGAAGGGATTAGAGCATATGAATCGATCGAAATATTCCTAGGTATAAAGTATTCAGGCAGTAAGGGTAGATTATCTTTCTTTTTCTTGCGTTTTCTTTTATTTGTTTTAGGTGGCTTTAATTTTTTATAAGTAGATTTTTGATTACTAGAAGGTCTTTTTTGTCCCTCAAGCTTATTGTTATAATGAGTTGGCTTCACCTCTCTCTGACTACTCTCAGCAGAGGGTTTTATTTTACTTGAAGTAGTATCGGAATTTAATTCTGATAGAGGTTTTGACTCTGCAATAATCTTATGGGATTCCTTGCTCAATGCATCGCTCTTCTGTTTCTCCAATTTTTGGAAACTTTTAGACTCTTCCTTTTTAAAGGTTTTTTTGAAGAAGAGATCTGATTTGACTCTCATTCCATTCTGGAGAGTTATAAATTCTTTAGTTTCTGACATGCTCCCACCAACCAGTTTTTGTTATTATACCATGACTAAAGCATCCATAGATTAATATTCAGTATATTTTGAGGTTTAGTTTTCAGATTGAAATATTATCCAACCAGTAGGAGATCGATAGAACAACCCAAACCTGAATACCAACGCCAGAGTTCCTATTTGTCGATTTAGTTTTGTAATAAACAACGTTGCTAACCTATCACCCCTGGCCTGTACTGTGTCTATCCAGTATGAGGCAGGCGGTCATCATGAAACAACACTCTCTTCCAGTTAAGATTAAAGATGGGAAAACAGAATATCTGAGTAAGGTGTCTCTAGATTCAAGGGAGTATGATGAGGCTTGGGTACAAGATATTTGCTATGACAATCCTGGGATACTTCCCATAGCAGAAATAGAGCAGACCTTCAGCGATATGATTCCCATTTGCAAAGAATTGGGGTCTCCTTCTGGAAGTATGGACCTTCATCCCATTTGCAAGGATAATGAATTCTTCTTTCTCTATCATAATTCTTCCACCCTCTGTCTTAAATCATACCACAGCCATAACTACTTGTGTAAAAGTAGCTCCTGGTTATCTAACAAGTCCTACCCACCCTTACTACGCCATGAACTTATTTATAAAATCTTCAACAATAGGGTGAAGTCCATCATCAAGATAGGAGAGTCCCTTATCTTTGATAACATCAGGAATTCCATAGAACGCCTCTGCGATACCGCCAGCAATAGCGCCAATCGTATCAGAGTCTCCACCGATGCTCATGCAGTTCCTAATGCAATCCTCATAGCTCTTTGATTCATAGAGACAGACATATGCTACCTGACAGGTATTATTACAAAGAGAACTCCACTCATAGTGAGCCCAGAGCCAATTCATATCATATTCAATGCTGTAATAGTAATCCTTCTCATATGCTTCAAGCTCAGCAAGGGAGGCACCATTACGGGCCATGAAAATCTGCACTGCCGTAGCTTCAGCTCCCATAATCCCATCAGGGTGATTATGAGTGACTTCAGTAATAGCCTTGCTCATCGCAATGCACTCTTCCAGGGAATTCGCTGCCCAACCAACAGCAGATACTCGCATAGCACTGCCATTTCCACAGCTGTTGTACGGACCCATTTCTTGATTATGTAGCCATTGTCTGAAGTGTCCTCCATATCCTCTATTTGGATACATAATTCCCATTGCTCTCATGCTCTTACTAGCCAGTTCTGACAGTCTCTCATAGGTGGGCCTTCCCTCCTGGTCCCATACCAAAATAGCTTTCGCTAGTGCGCACGTCATGACAGAATCGTCTGTGAACTCGCACTCCTTGTGAAAAAGATCAAACTGCTTTGTTCCAATATTTTTCCACTCAAATCTTGAACCTACGATATCACCTACTATTGCTCCCAACATATCAACCTCCTTATAATTTCAAATCAATCCTTTTTGCGATTCTTAAAATCCTCTTCGGTTTCATTCTTCCAGCTATGGTCTAGTTTTCTGCCACTCCTAACAGTATGCAAAGCCTCCCCCATTGATTGAAAGGTGGTACTAACACCCCTAGAATCACTGTGATACCGTGTAGTCCTGCTTGCATCTATGCCATAACGTCGTGCTGTTTCTACTGCATCAATATTTGCACCTAAGAACAGGAACTCCCATCCGTACTTTGTCTTCTGAAGCTCTACCATAGAACGAACCTGGTCTGCGCTGTATTGACAGCTCGCATTCTCCATGCCATCGGTAGTGATAATAAAGATAGTATGGACAGGTCGATCCTCTGTGCGTGCATATTTATGAACATTGCCAATATGATGGATAGCCCTGCCTATTGCATCGACAAGGGCTGTAGTACCTCCAGGACAATACTCTTGCTCAGTCATCTCTGTAATTTCGTTCAAGGGCACCCTGTCATAAACAACCTTTTGGCTCTGGTTAAACAGAACTGTCGATACTATGCACTCCCCTTCTTCTTTTTTCTGTT
>CAYSIH010000148.1:0-4663 GCA_964431005.1 uncultured Sphaerochaeta sp.
CACAACTTTCCGATGATTGGCAGGCATGCATAGGTTTTTGGTCGTTGCTAAGAAATTACATTCGATGTGATTAAAGCTTCCTTGCTTCGCTCATACACACCATTGTACAATGGCCCCATGAATAAAGAATTTTCTCTGTCCACCCCAAACGAGGGGTTTGTTCCGATCACAAACCAGATACAGGAGTATCTTTACTCCAATCCCATAACCGAAGGACTCGCAGTAATCTATTGCCCCCATACTACAGCTGGAATTACGATTAATGAAAATGCGGATCCAGATGTAGCGCATGACCTCTTGCTTGCTCTAGACTCGACCTTTGCCGATGACAAAAGGTTTTTGCACCGTGAAGGCAATTCAGCAGCCCATCTAAAGGCCTCAGTCATGGGTTCGAGTGTTACGGTCCCTATCATAAAGGGAAAACTTGCCCTTGGAATGTGGCAGGGAATCTATTTCTGTGAATTTGACGGACCAAGGAGACGAACGTTTGTCTGTAAAATTATACAGGATTGACCACTGAGTTCCCTGAAATATGGCTTCAACAAGAAGGATACGAGGGAGACCTGATAATCACCTAGCAAAAGTATCCACAAAAAATCCCGGATTGCAAAGTTACTGCAATCCGGGAGGATGGTACACAAAAACAGTTATGCGCGCACTGCTTTGAGTGCTGCCTCGTAGTTGGGATGGTCTGTCACTTCAGGAACATATTCCATATAGGTCAATTTGTTGTTTGCATCTAAGAGGAAAACTGAACGAGCAATGAGACCAACATTAGGCAGGTATGCACCAAAGGTATGGGCAAAATTACGATCTTTATAATCACTGACAGTAATTACGTTTTCTACTCCAGCAGCTCCGCACCAACGCTCCTGAGCAAACGGGAGATCCATTGAAACGACAATGACGGTAACGTCTTTGAGTTTGGTAGCTTCCTGATTGAAACGTCTTACCTCTGCATCACAAACAGAAGTATCAAGAGAAGGGACGGCGAGAATCAATTTCTTTCCCTTTATCTCACTCAAGTTAAATGGGCTAAGATCATTTTTTACAGCAGTAAAGTTAGTGATGGTATCGCCTACTTTGATCTTCGTTCCTTCTAGTTCTACGGGAGTTCCCCCAAAAGTTACTTTCATAGTAAACCTTCCTTTTTCTTTTATGATACAACAAATATACAAAGGAACTTGGCAATCGGCAATACTCTAGTATATTGGTTCTTTATTAATGGTACAGACAGATGCACCCAGAATCTTGGAAAACTTCGAATCACTAGCAAAGCAAAGGCATTTCTCCTAAAGCAAGCAGATCATAGCGCTATCATCTACACAGTGCATCCCTTTTATCTTGTCTCTCCCAGAGGCATGGTTCAAAGGACTTGCTCTTGGACAGCAAGCGTAAAATGCTTCTCATGTATTTTTGCCAAGGATTTCCAGCAATCTGGAGGAAACCAGATCAACTTCATCTTCCTCAAGTGTCATAGGGTTGATGAAGATTGCATGTTCCCTTGCTTTCATCGTAATGATTCCTGGATTTCCAACCATCAACAGCTCAATCATCCGCTCAGAGTCCATCCAACTGTGGGTGATGATGGCCCTTGGCATTGGTTGTCCCGCTTCATTGGGAAATGAACGTACTACTGTTACCCCCTTGAGATGAGACAGACGATCCTTCAACGTCTGGACAACCCCTCCAGCCCAAGCGTTCCGCTTTACGTGATCGAGTTTTATATACTGTTCTACTGCTGAGGTCAGTCCGACGATTTCCTCTCTGCCGACTTTCAGCATCCGCCCAATCCCATACTTGGGGAATCCTGTTTCGTTTACATAGTGCATGAACTCTTTCTTTCCAACAATAAGACCACTCGCTTGAGGCCCACGAAGGTCCTTGCCCCCGCTAAAGATCACAGCAGAGGCTCCTGCGTTGGTAAAATTCCAAAGGTTATCCACAGGAGGCAGCTGAGCCGCCGCATCAACTATTACAGGCAGGTCATGCTTGTTTGCAATTTCAATGGTATCCGCAAGATTCAGGGCACCCTCAGCCAGCCATCCCCCCGGCCCCCCAGCAGCATAGAATATTGCACACGTATTCTCGCTTATCGCCGCCTCCAAATCCTCTCTGCTAGCTGGTCCGATCACATTGGGATACCCTACATCCACGATCTTCACCCCCAATTGCTGAAGAGACCAGTCATAGGGACTTCTATGGGCCCTGAACATGATGACCTCGGAAGAACGAATAACGTCATCTGAGAGATACGTGACTTTTTTCCTATACTTTCTGGCAAGAGCAGCACCGCCTGTGATATAGAGGGAGGCCGCCCCACCGGTAGCAATATACGCAGCCTCATTTTTCGTCAGGGCGGCAATCCTTTCATGAGCCTTTAGCTGGAGGGTGGGTATTTCGACAAAGGAACGAGAAGCCTCAGCAATGTCGGCAAGAGTCTGTTCACTCATGCGTGAACCCCCAATAACAGTATAGGTCCCCGCTGCGTTGATTATCCGCTGTACACCCAGTCTGTCATATATAGATCCACCCTTTTTCATACCCTTTACTCCTCTATTCCTTTAGCCGGATATATGTATATATTTCCTAACTTTTACAGCCATTGTACCAGCTGGGGTAATCCCCAACAAGGTTTATACATTTAGCAAAAAGACACACAACCATACATACTCAATAGGGCATTTCATGTAGCTGTCAAACCTTGTGGTTGGAATATATTGAAGGAGCAGAAACGCGTCTCTACTTCGAGTAAAGCTCAACTACTGCTGATTCCGTGACATCATAATCAATATCACTGCGCAGTGGCAGAGATACGACCTTTGCCTCAAACTTCTCCTCATCGAATTGAAGCCATGAGGGTATGGTTCTGTTTTGGGAGAGCTTACGCAAGACAAATGCTTGCCTATGCTTATCATTGACTGTGATGACATCTCCCACTTTTAAGGAGACAGAAGGGATATCGACCCGTCTTCCATTTAATACAAGATGCCCATGATTAATCTTTTGACGACTCTCTTTCCGAGTAGAGGCAAACCCTAAGCGAAAAACGATGTTGTCAAAACGAAGCTCAAGGAGTCTGATCAGATTTTCACCGGTATTTCCACTCGCCTTTTCAGCGCGATCATAGGTTAGTTTGAACTGTTTCTCCAAAACGCCATAGATAAAGCGAAGTTTTTGTTTTTCGATAAGTTGCCGTGCATATTCACTCTGCTTGCGTCTTCTCTTGGGAGCTTGCCTCCGAATGCTTGGTTTATGGGTATACCCAAGGACCAAGGGGTTGATCCCGAGATAGTTGCATCGCTTAAGGACAGGAGCTCTTGATATTGCCATAGTGTAGTACCACCTATTGATATTGATATATTAGCCAAGGCTAACTCTGTACAGTAATACCAAAGATCATCAGCAGTTGCAATATATCAGAGAGGCTTAAATCCAATATTGTACTATACTACTAGGTTTTTATGGATTGGTTGCTGGTTTTCCACAATAAGAAGCATCCCTGTTTGCATAGGCCGTACTACTCTCTCCAAGATCTAAGTCCCGTCCCTTACTCTAGACACTATCGCCTCCACTTGTGGCAACATGTACTTTCCTTGACTTGTGATTCCTATCCATACATACTCAGTTGAAGCTGCGACAGGGATGTGCATCCTACAGGATACGTACTGCAACAGCTCAGTCCTAAATTCCAGGATAGTAAGAATCGAAACAATAACCCTTAGGAGATCGCCTATGCGTCTAACAGTACTAGTAGACAACTACACCGAAGTAGGAACTCCCTTCCGCGGGGAGCCTGGACTCAGCTACCTCCTTGAAGTTGATGGGAAAAAGATTTTATTCGATACCGGCACTTCTGATCTCTTTATCCGCAATGCAGAAGCAATTAACATAGCTCTGGATGATATTGATGTAGTGGTCCTATCCCATGGGCATGGCGACCATACCGGGGGCTTGGAATACCTCATAGATATAACCAAACCACATCAGACGAAACTGGTAGCACACCCCTTGGCAGTGGTCGTTAAACAAAAGGACGGGCAACAATTCGGTTTGACCGTGCCTCTTGAAAAGCTAACAGACACCTTTGTTATGGAGCTATCTTCAACTCCCGTCTGGATCAGTCCTCATCTTGTCTTTCTGGGGGAGATTCCTCGTCTTCATGATTTTGAGAACCAGGAACCCCTGGGAGAGAGGATGGAGAAGGATGGCAAGCTTGTCCCTGATACTCTGTTGGACGACAGCGCATTAGCCCTGCTCACTGAAAAGGGAGTGTTCATCATCACTGGCTGCTCACATGCAGGTATCTGTAACAGTATCGACTATGCTCGCCTAGTCTGCCAAGACAATCGTATAACCGGTGTTATCGGGGGATTTCATCTGTTCGAAGCTGGTGAACGGACTCAGAAAACAGCGGCATTTCTCCGTGACAATGACATACCTCACCTGTATCCATGTCATTGCACTAGCTTTAAGGCGAAAGCTGCGATCAATGCGGTGGTTCCAATTAAGGAGATTGCGGTAGGGAGTTCCTTTGCCCTTAACTGATCGTGCGGTTGAACTGTTCCCAAAAGGTCTCGAAACTCTCCTTATCCAAGGGCGGCTGATCAGAGTCCTTAATCTTTCGAGCCAGTTTCCCACCGTCATACAGCAGATCGATGAC
>CAYSIH010000149.1:0-4645 GCA_964431005.1 uncultured Sphaerochaeta sp.
AGGGTACCTAAAACTAAACTCAAACATCTGTATTTTTTATGATGTGTTTTGTAGTCATTTGTAGTATACATGCATACATTTGCAATTGCTATGACTAAAAATACGCATGCGGCACTAGCAGATGATTCGCCTATACGTTTTTCTAGTTTCAAAGCCTCAGAATCTAGGGGTGAGGTCAACTCATTTGATTATTGCATAGAGCGGCTTGATCCGCTTCTTGTACACCCTGGTGAAGAAGAAGAGTGACAGGGCCAGAGCGGAGCTTTCAGCAATGATGAAGGCATACCAAAGTGTATCGAGTCCGAAAAAGTGACCCAACAGATAGGCAACAGGGAGCAGGAATATCAGCTGGCGGGTTATGGAGATCAGCATGCTGATATATCCATCCCCTACAGCTTGGAAGAGGGCTCCCAACGCTATACAGATGCCTGCACTGATGTAGCAGAGGCTTATCCTAGGCAGGGCTACCTTTCCAATAGCCATCATCTCAGGTGAAGCATTGAACCAGGATAGCAGAGTCCCTGGGAAAAATATGAATATGATGAAGCCTGTCGTCATGATCAATAAAGAGATCAACAGCCCTACCCTGAGAGTTGTCATCATCCTCTTGGGTCGCTTTGCTCCGTAGTTGTATGCCAGTATTGGGGTCATACCGCTGTTGATGCCAAAGATGGGCATGAAGACAAAGGACTGCAGGCGGAAGTATACGCCGAAGACCGAGACAGCTGCTGTGCCAAAGGAGATGAGCAGCTTGTTAAGGCTTGTTGTCATCACTGTCCCAATGGCCTGCATGATGATCGAAGGGAGTCCGACTGCATAGATATCGATGACCGTACGTTTTTCAAGTTTGAAGTACTTTGCCCTGATCTTCACTTCCTTGTTCTTGCGAACAAAGTAGATGGCAAGGATTGCTGCCACATGCTGGCCTATGACTGTGGCAATGGCAGCCCCTAGCACTCCGAGGGAAGGAAATCCAAAGAGGCCGAAGATGAGGATAGGGTCTAGTATGATATTTACGATGGCCCCTGTGCTCTGGATTATCATGGGGCGAATTGTATCGCCGGTAGCTTGCAGGATACGTTCGCACGTGATGTCAACAAAAATGGCGAACGAGAAGAAGAAGCAGACTGTTACATATTGGGTTCCCATTGCCAGGAGGGTAGTGTCATCGGTAAAGAACTTAAAAAAGGTCTTGGAGAAGAAAAGCCCTATAACGGCAAAGAGTATCCAGCTGAAGAAGGAGAGGGTAAGACCGTTGTTTGCAGCCTTTTCTGCACCTACATAGTCCTTTGCTCCAAGTTTTCTTGCCAAAAGGGAGTTTACACCGATGGATGTTCCTACTGCCACTGCGATGAGCAGGTTCTGCATGGGAAAGGCTAGGGAGACAGCGGTAAGGGCGGCCTCGCTGTACTGGGCTAGGAATATGCTGTCTACCACATTATAGAGAGCTTGGACCATCATGCTGATCATGATGGGAAAGGACATGGATAACACTAATGAAGGGATGGCCTTGATGCCCATCTTGTTCTCTTGAATTGACTGCACAAAAATTCCTTATTCTGAAGAGTTTCAGATAGGTAGTCTTACCATAGGCACCTGTAAATGTAAAGGAAGGGGACGTTGTGTGTGCTAAAAGCACTGTTGGCCCAGTCATACAACACCTAGCTAAATATTGGACGTTTGCGTCTTATAGTGTGACAATTCATATTCTAGGGTCCCTGCTGCCTATTGAACTGTCATAGTTGGTTCTGACTATATCAGTTTTAGCCTGCATAGGTTTTCTCTTGCACAACCAAAGGCCGTTCAATACAATAGATATATAGTAAAGGTAAAATTTCGGGAGGTATCCCTTATGATAGTGTGTAAATTTGGTGGAAGCTCAGTAGCTGAAGCTAAGCAGATACAGAAGGTCAAACAGATCATCGACTCTGATCCCAGACGCCAGATAGTGGTGGTCTCAGCTCCTGGCAAACGTTCTAAGAGTGACGAGAAAGTCACTGACTTGCTCTATGCCTGTAATGCTTTGGTCCAACAAGAACTTTCCTGTAAGGACCTGTTCAAGAAAATATCCCTTAGGTTCACTACCATACTCGCTGAGCTGGGAATGCAGGCAAAGCCTTTTCTTCCTGTTCTGGAAGAGGTGCGTCAGATGATAGACGCCGGGCACGGCTCTGAATATGCGGCAAGCAGGGGCGAGTACCTTGCTGCCAGGATGCTAGCAACCTTTTTTGGATGGGAGTTTCTGGATACTGATCCCCTTATTGTCATCAATCATGACGGGACGGTAAATTCCCAGACTTGGGATAACCTCAAGAAGGCCCTAAAACCCAATGTGAAATATGTAGTGCCCGGTTTTTATGGATGTGACCCTGAAGGGAAGGTGAAGACCTTCAGCCGAGGTGGGTCAGATATTACCGGAGCCATACTTGCCAGTGCTTCCAAAGCGGAGATCTATGAGAACTGGACAGACGTGTCGGGGGTGTTCTCGGTTGACCCAAGGCTCGTCTCTGACGCAAAAGTCGTAAAAGAGATGACCTATCGTGAAGTCAGGGAGCTTGCTGGAGTCGGTGCTGGTGTATTCCATGAGGAGGCCATCGCTCCCATCCTTGCTTCTGGCATCCCCATCAATGTGAAGAATACCAATGCCCCTTCAGATAAGGGCACGATGATCCTACCTACCCGTGAGGTAGGGGACAATCCTCTGGTGGGTATATCGGCTAAGGGGGGCTTCAGTCGCCTCTCGTTGAGAAAGCTCATGCTGTTCAAGGCAACGGGTATCCGACATGGTTTGCTTACCATGCTCCATATCTTTGGTGTGCGGCCCTCTTTCTCCTTGTTTGGGATCGACAGCATAGTATGGTTCTTCGAAAGCACTCAAGCAAGTGATAGTGTGCTCAATGCAATGTGCAGCAGGCTGAAGAGCGAGTTTGACCTAGAGGAAGTTGCGGTGGACCATGGGCATGCTGTGGTAGGAATCATAGGCTCTGGTATTATGCAGGACAGTGCTGTCATTGCTAAGAGCACCACCGCTCTGGCTAAGGATACCATCGGATTGAATTTCTTTAACTATGGTTCCTCTGATACTTCCATCCTAATCGGGGTGAATAGTGATCAGGCTACGGATGCTGTAAAGTGTCTCTACAAGGCATTGTTTTAGTAAGAGAGTATTTTCCCCATGGCCTATTAATCATACCGAATTAGGAAGGGTATTTGTGTAGCTGCTAAAAGCTAAATCTTGTTTGTTTTGGTTCGTTAATGTACTGTGCTTATATTATACTATGTTGAGGGTATCTTAGTGTTTTCACGGGAATCAATATTGCTGGCCGTGCTTATTTTTGTTGCACGGGTCTTTGATGTCTCCTTAGGGACTTTTCGTCATGCTATGATCATACGCTCCAAGCGTGCCATTACTTTCTTCATAGCCTTTATCGAATCCCTTATATGGGTGTTCGCCGTTTCCAAGGTGCTTACCAACCTTAGTGACCCTCTGACTGCCTTGGCATATGCCCTGGGCTTTGCTTCAGGTACATTTGTAGGGATTACCCTAGAGAGTTTTCTTAAAATAGGTGAGCAAGTGGTAAAGGTCTTCAGTGTGAAGGGTAGGGAAGTGGCCCTACAACTCAGAGGTGAAGGCTTTCGCGTGACCGAATTTTCAGGGCATGGGCGTGATAGCGAGGTTGTTCTTCTCTTTGTCCAGGTAAGACGGAGGGAGGCCAAGAAGGTGCTCAAGACTGCAAGAGGGATTGATAAGCAATGTTTCCTTGTAGTTGAGGATATCAAGTATGTCGATAGTGCTAGAATGTAAGGGGTATGAATACCTCTCCTATCGATAAGATTACCCGTCTCAGGTTGTCTATCTGATAATATCTCAACAATGGCTACAACACAAAAAACCGGTTCAATCGAACCGGTTTTTTGATTAGACAAGAATCCTTACTTTACAGGCTTGATGACCTGTTCAGTATCAATGTCGAAGAACTTGACTTTTGCCAAGTCTGGAATCAAGTAGATCTTGCTGTCAACCTTGGGGATGACTGTCGGGTCGATCTTACCGATGACCTGGCTCTTAGAAGTTGCAATATAGACGTGGGTCTCAGAACCAAGGGGCTCTACAACACTTACACGGCCATTGATGGTTTCCCCATCCTTTTCAGCATGGCTGAACTTCACATCTTCAGGGCGAATACCAAAGGTTACGCTCTTGCCTACGTAGGGGGTGAGCATTTTCTTCTGCTCAGCATTCAGCTTCAAGCGGAATGTCCCTTCATTGGCGTAGAGATCAGATCCATCAGCCTCAATAGCGGTTTCTAGGAAGTTCATTGGTGGTGAACCAATGAATCCAGCGACAAACTTGTTCTGGGGATCGTTATACAATGGCAAAGGACCACCAATCTGCTGGATGATACCAAACTTCATGACAACAATGACGTCAGCCATGGTTAGGGCTTCAACCTGGTCATGGGTAACATAGATCATCGTAGCTTTCAGGCGGCTGTGCAGAGAAGAGATCTCAGCACGCATCTGGACACGAAGCTTTGCGTCCAAGTTTGAAAGGGGTTCGTCAAAGAGGAATACCTTTGGCTTTCGTACAATTGCACGACCTACAGCAACACGCTGTCTCTGTCCACCGGAAAGGGCCTTGGGC
>CAYSIH010000150.1:0-4617 GCA_964431005.1 uncultured Sphaerochaeta sp.
GAAGGACGGAGGATTAAGGCAGGGGACCAGGTTGTGATGGGCAGGAGCGAACATGGCGAAGAAGGTATTTATGTCCACGACTCAGGCTTCCTGCCTCCAGAGAGTTCCCATGACGACAAGTTTGTCTTCCGAACAGGCAGATCTCGTGAGACGGCCTTCTCCAGGGACTATGACAAGTTGTATGAGCTGTTGGAGTACGAGAAGAAGCATGGCAACATAGTCTTTGTGCTCGGCCCTGCTGTTGCTTTTGACAACGATTCCAGAAGAGCTATGCAACTGCTCATTGAAAATGGGTATGTCGATGGTATCCTTGCCGGAAATGCCCTTGCAACGCATGACCTTGAAGCAGGGTATTTCAAGACGGCCTTGGGCCAGAATATCTACACTCAGGAGAGTATGCCCAATGGGCACTACAATCACCTGGATGTCCTTAATATGGTCCGTGAGTACGGCTCCATCGAAACTTTCATCGAGCGGGAGGGCATCAAGGATGGGATTGTCTATGCCATGGTGAAAAACAAGAAGCCCCTTGTCCTTGGTGGCTCTGTACGTGATGACGGGCCGATGCCCGAGGTGTATGCTGATGTCTATCAGGCTCAGGATGCAATGAGGGAGGTCATCAGGGAGGCTACTACTGTAATAAGCCTTGCTACACAGTTGCACTCCATCGCAACAGGAAATATGACCCCTTCCTTCAGGGTTGTTGATGGAAAGGTCCGTCCTGTATTCATCTATAGTGTCGATATATCGGAGTTCGCAGTAAACAAGCTCAAGGACCGGGGAAGTCTCACTGCAACCGGCATTGTAACCAATGTGCAGGACTTCATCGTCAATGTTGCCAAGGGCCTTGCTGTGGGTAAGCTCTAAGGGCTTTTCCTACTGGATGTCCCAATTCATGTAGACGCTCTTCTTCTGCAGGTAACCCTCCAGGCCATGCCTTCCGTCTTCGCCTCCGAGGCCGCTGAGCTTGTGTCCGGTATGAAAGCCATTGAGAAGCTCCCCGCTTTGCCTGTTGATGTAGAGCTCGCCAAATTCCAGCTCCCTGGTTGCGCGCATGATATGTTTGGCGTTGTTGGTGAACAGGAAGGCTGACAGTCCATACTCACTCTCATTGGCATAGGTGAGGGCCTCATCGAAAGATGATACCTTCAGGATAGGGATGATAGGGCCAAAGATCTCCGTTTGCATAAGGATGTTTTGGTTGTCCTCCACTTCAAAGACCATGGGGAAAAACCAGTTCCCTTGGGGATATCGGTGTAATAAAGCTTGGATATACTCCTCATGCTTACCGTTATAAAGTACTTTTGAGCCCTCTTTTTTAGCCTGTTCAGCCAGAGCTTGGAGCTTTTCAACCTCAGCTGTACTCACCTGTGGCCCCATATCAATATCTTCGTCAAAGCTTGACCCGACTCGGAGGCTCCTGACACGATTGAGGAACTTTTCGACGAACTCTGCATAGATGTCCTCATGTATGTACATCCGTTCGTTACACGTGCAAATCTGCCCACCATTTCTGAACCGGGAGACAACAGCACTTTCCACGGCCTTATCCAGATCAGCATCATCGCAGACTATAAAGGGTGCATTTCCCCCAAGTTCCAGCCTCAAGGCTGTAATGTTTTCAGAGCTGGTCTTGTATATCTTTTGGCCTGTCTCTGTACTTCCTGTCAAGCTGACCAGCTTGGTAAGCTTGTCAGATACAAGTGCATTGCCTACCTCTGACCCCGTTCCTGTGACAAAATTGAGCACCCCCGGGGGAAGGCTTGAGTCACAGACCAGTTGAGCAAATCGCATGACGGTAAGGGGTGTCTTCATAGGGGGTTTGACCACCATGGTGTTGCCTGCCACCAAGGCGTTTCCCACCTTGCGAGCCATAAGTAGCAAGGGGAAGTTCCATGCCAGTAGCGCTACGGTAACCCCATAGGGAACCCTATCGATCCAGAGCCTCTCATCCTTATATTCGGATGTGGTTATCTCCCCCTCAATCCTTCTTGCCGACTGTGCGGCATAGGTGAGGTAGGCGATGGCACCATCGGCTTCATCCCTAGCTTCTGAGAGAATCTTTCCCTGTTCTGTTGCCAGCAGGTGGGCAAGGTCCTCTCTGTTACACTCGATGATGGCTGCGAGTTCGCGAATATACCCTGCACGCTGTTCTGCTGGCCTTCTGGCCCACTCTTTGCTCGCCTCATGTGCGCTAGCAAGGGCTGCGTGGGCATCAAGGGCACTGCCTTGGGTGACACTACCGATGACCCTTTGGTCTAAAGGGCTGTGTACGTTGTGGGTTTTGGCAGGAGTTCCGTCCCTTTGCTCACCTTGTATGTAAAGTTTGAAATGGTTCATATATGCTCCTTCGCTCTTGATCCGTAGCTATAGCATACCATTAAAAGGTTGTCAGGTCAAAAATTACCATATTTTACAAACATCTTGCTACAATGATCGCGACATGCATTTGATGGGATGCGCATAGGATTTTCTTGTTTTGGAGTTGTTGGCATAGCAGGGCCTTAGACTATCAGCAGCTCTTGCTCCCGCAAGGGGCTTGGGATGTAGTCGTAGATATGGCTGTTGTGGTAGGCGAGGTAATGCTCTGTACCTTCGGGGATCATATGCAAGCACTTGGAGTCATCAATCTTGAGCTTGTCCCAGTTTGCCCCCGATATGCTGGAGGAGAGCAGTATTCTCCCGTCATGGGGCTTGAACGTGATGAGGCCCAGGTCAAAGAGCTTATCATAGGTGGGTGAGAGGATCAGGGAGTTCCTGGGGTTGAGCCTGTCTTCATCGCTAGCTTCTCTCCAAGGCTTGATGTGGCTTGCAATAAGGACCTTCGGTTCCTCCACATTTGTCACCGCACACCTGTTGCCCCAAAGCTTAAGCGCTTCCTTGCGGTATTTGTCTTGGCCATGTCTGACCAGAACCGTTTGGCGGGAATCGGTTTGGCCAGGATGGCCATACACTAGCTCATTGTCATACGACTGGTTAGCCCTTTGGCGAAGGGACCTCATCTCAACCTTCGCTTCATACTCATAGAGGTGCAGCTCCACCTTGGAGGACAGACCCGGTTCCTTGAGCATCGACCTGATGGGAACTGCTCTGCCGTAGTAGGTATAGGGCATCCTTGGTCCCACCCGGATAAAGACAAACACCTGATGGGTTCCCTCCATCATATACCTTTCTGCATGCTTGCCCCTGGTCTGGCCTTCCCAATGGAGGACCGTACCGTCAAGGTGGTCCTGATAGGGCGTGGCATCGGATCTTTTCTCGAGCGTGATGAGGATGATCAGCAGGTCTTGGCCCTTTCGTGTTATCACGCCTTTGCGCAGCATGCTTGAAGCCTCTACCTGTAAGATCCTTGCCAGTTCTTCAGTTCTGTAGGTGCTTTCAACCTGGAGGTGGTTGAGTAATTTCTGGGTGTAGTGAGTATGGGTATGCATCCTGATTCCAGGATACGCCAGTTTTAGGGTGCAGTCCAGATCCTATTTGGCAGAAAATTACCTGTTGTATTGCGATGCGATCTTATGATTGGCAAAAATGCCCCTTATGCTCTCGTATCGTTTGGTGTAAGATAGGGCAATCATTATCTTATAGGAGCCTGTATGCAGTACTCTCTTCTAGCCCTCGATCTCGATGGGACCCTTACCAATAGCCAGAAAGAGGTTTCCCCCAGATCCAAGCAAGCCATAGAGGCTGCCTTGAATCTTGGAGTCTGTGTCACCCTTGCCAGCGGGCGTCCCGTTTTGGGAATAGAACCCCTTGCTCGCGAGCTTGGTCTGTTCGCCCACAACGCCTATATCCTTGCCTATAACGGGGCCCAGCTCATCTCTTGTGAAACTGATGAGGTTGTCTGGGAGCGGACAGTCGGCCTTGATGCCATAGAGACAGTCTTTACCTATGCCAAGGAAAAGGGCCTTGCTTCACTATCCTATGACAGTGTTGGTGTCATCACAGAGATGCCTTCCGACCCGTACGTATACAAGGAAGCGTATAACAACAACATACCCATCAGGGGAGTTGCTAACCTGCTCGCTGAGGTTACTACAGCCCAGCCAAAGGTCATGATCGTGGGAGAGCCTTCCTTGTTGCTTGCTGCACAAAAGGAGTTGCAACCTCTTCTGGGGGACAGGGCTGATGCCTCCTTCAGCGAACCTTATTTTATGGAGATAACTGCAAAGGGTGTGCAGAAGGCGGCTTCCTTGGATGTCCTGCTATCCATCCTAGGCAAAGATCGCTCAAGCCTTATGGTCGTAGGAGATGGTCTTAATGACGTGCCCATGCTGGCCATAGCCGCTCTGGCTGTAGCGATGGCTAACTCTTCAGATGAGGTGAAAAAACATGCGCATGTGGTGACCGCTTCCAACGATGATGATGGTGTTGCCCTGGCGATTGAGGAATATATTCTGGGTATAGGATAGAAAATTATTGTCAGAGGCCTTCTCTGAAGTCAACAAAATATGAATTCTTGCTACAAGCTTGATTAAACGTTGTTTTTTCAGTGAAGAACTAACTTTCAAATAGCAAATCCTGTGTTACAATACACAGTATGTATCATGTCACCTATTTTAAGGAGGATTACATGAAAAAAGTGTTAGTATTTTTGATGGTGTTACTTGTAGCAACAAC
>CAYSIH010000151.1:0-4615 GCA_964431005.1 uncultured Sphaerochaeta sp.
GAGCTTCTTTCAATAGATGCTGCACCTATGGGTAGGAGCAACAGTATGATGAGGGCGCTAGCAAGTATAATATGTTTTTTCATGTGCATCTTCCTTTTGACTCGTAAGCCATATGTACTTTACTGAAAAGATACCATAGTAATTTGCTTCTATCTAGGAACGAGTCCTTACATTTCTACAAGTTGTTGCAAAGCTAAAGCTGGAGATCAGCAAACAAGGCGTGAGGACCCCATACTTTTGTCTCATATTTCCTATAACTCAAATAACTCAAGAGATGCCGCCCTTCCAGCATATGAAAGGGCGGCATCTCGTATTGGGTTTCTACTACTTTACGATCAGTTAAATCTCCACAGAGCACCGATAAATGCACTCATGTCAAAGCCAATGTCCACATTGCCACCTTTAATTATTCTTACGCCTGGTGCGAGACGGATGTACATGTCAATGGGAACTTCTGTAAAATGATACATAATCCCAAAGGGCACTAGAACTGCAAAATTGATATTCTCGCCTTCTTTTAAGGGAATCCCTACATTCACGCCAAGACCCATGGTCACATCAAAATCTGCCCTGTCAATCCAGAACTCACTGATCTTGTAATTGGCAGCCATATCAAAGGAAAGATGGTCAACTCCAAAGTCATTGAGACCCAGGTTTCCAATCACATCAAAGTCTCTGTTTGCCCTATATTGGAAACCAAGACCTGTGTTTGTACCTAAGTTAAGACCAAGGGCAAACTTGCTATAAGAAGCACTTGTTCCCCTAAAGGGAGCCGCTGTCAGAGGTACTAAAACTAAAACCAAAAGAATCGCAACGATTGGGTATATTCTTTTCTTCATAAAGATTGTCTCCTTAAGGCAGATATTTCCTGCCTTTAATTTATTCTATTATAACATATAATATTTTTCTTTACTATAAGGTGTCTTGGGCAAATCTAGCAAATACTTTATGATATGCTAATATCAAAATATGGATACTGGCATTTTTTATTAATCCTAGATACTATACAAAACCAAAGGAAGTGTAAGAAAACATGAACAGACACCTAACCCTCAGAGGAATGATCGTAGGCATTTTGGGCCTTGTAGTAATAACAGCCAGCTCCATGTATGTAGCCCTTCGTATGGGAGCCCTCCCGTGGCCTACCATATTTGTCACTGTGGTCAGCATGGCGGCCCTGAGCAAGGCAAAAAACTCCTCGCTTCAGGAGATAAACGTTACCCATACCATCATGAGTAGCGGCGCGATGGTGGCCGGGGGTCTGGCCTTTACCCTCCCTGGGCTCTGGATGATAGCCCCCGATGCCTCGTTCTCTACCCTACGACTGATCATACTGACGGTGGTTGGTGCCATTCTTGGCACCCTCTTCTCTGCCATCTTCCGAAAAAAGCTTATTGTAGATGAACAACTTCCCTATCCGATGGGACTCGCTTCCTATAACACGCTGCAAGCCAGTGCAAAAGGCGGTCATGGGGCAAAGACCCTCTTTGCGTCCATGGGTGGGTCAGTCATTTTTACAGCACTGCGTGACGGTTTTGGCAAAATCCCTGCCATGCTTACCCTTTTTAAGGGGACAGCCCTGTTCCCAGCCTTCTCCATCTGGGTATCACCCATGGCGATGGGCATCGGGGCCATCATCGGGCCTCTTTTTGCTCTTATCTGGTTTGGGGGTGCAATCTTAGGGTATTACCTCCTTATTCCAGTCGGTTTGGGAACAGGGCTCTTTGCTTCCATGGCAGATGCTGACATCTTCCGCTCTAACCTGGGAATTGGCCTGATGATAGGAACAGGGCTGGGAGTCTTCGTTAAGGCGATCATATCGAAGGTGAAACAATCCAAGGCTAAGACAGAGTCCAAGCAGATGTCCACAAGGACGAGGTCAATGATTCTCATTGTCCTCGCCTTTGCTATCATCCTGCTTGCAGTCGGAACAGACATCAGTTTTACTGAAGCGATCATAGTAATCGTGGGCATCTACCTCACAACCTATCTCTCTGGGATGCTTACCGGCCAGACAGGCATCAATCCAATGGAAATATTCGGCATACTTGTCCTGTTGGTCGTGCAACTGTTCAGCCACCCTTCCCTCATTGCCTCCTTCAGCATCGCAGCTGTTACTGCAGTTGCCTGCGGTCTTACCGGGGATGTCATGAATGACCTGAAGAGCGGACACCTCCTGGGGACCGACCCCAGGCAGCAGATCCTCGGCGAAGGCATCGGTGGTGTGATCGGGGCAGTATTGTCCGTCTTTGTTCTACTCATCATGAAGGCTTCCTTTGGAGGCTTTGGTACGGCCGAGCTTCCAGCACCACAAGCTGCTGCAGTGGCTGCAATGGTTGGGGGGCTCAGTCATGTGCCAGCCTTCATTACCGGGTGCGTCATCGGCTTGATCCTGTACCTGAGCAAACTCCCTTCAGCAACTCTCGGCCTAGGGGTATATCTTCCCGTTTATATCTCTTCCATTATGGCCCTTGGGGCTGTGCTCTCCTCATTGCTCAAGAAAATATTCTCCAAAAAATTCAGTGAAGAGCGATTGGGTGAAGAATCAGGACTTGTTGCAAGCGGCTTGCTTGGGGGTGAAGGCATAACCGGCGTAGTGATCGCTATCATTTCTATGCTTAAATAGGTATACTAACAAGATGGAACAAGAGAAAAAATTACCCCTATCCCTCTACGGCTTGAGTGCTGAGGACATAACAGAACTATTGGAACTACCCAAGGCTTTCTACGGAAGACAGATATATGCTTGGCTTATCAAAGGGGTCTCCTCCTTTAATGAGATGACCAACTTACCCAAGTACGAGCGTGAACGCCTGACTCTTCTTATGCCCTCCATCTCATCGTCCATAGTCAGTACAACCGATACCGATGAAAACGGTGCGACCAAAATGGGTATCCGCCTTCATGACGGAGCCATCATCGAGTGTGTCCTGCTTGTGGATAAGAAAGGACGACATACAGCCTGCCTATCGAGTCAGGTAGGATGTGCTATGGGCTGCACTTTCTGCAGGACCGCTACCATGGGTCTGTTGCGCAACCTCGCAGCAGAAGAGATCATCGAACAGTTCATGCACCTTGTGCGGGTGAGTGTTCAACCCATCACCCATATCGTCTATATGGGCATGGGCGAACCCCTTGCCAATATAGCAGCAGTCACTCGCTCCATCAGGTTTTTCCACCAGGAAGAGGGGTTCAACATCAGCCTGCGTAGGATCACCATCAGCACCTGCGGTGTGGTACCTGGTATCCTCAAACTTACTGAACAGAGATTACCAGTAAAGCTTGCAGTCTCCTTGGTGGTTGCAGACAATAAGATCCGTGATAGAATTATGCCGGTAAATCAAAAATGGGACCTCAATGAACTTAAAAGGGCGCTTCTGCACTACCAACGGCTCGGAGGAAAACGTTTCACCATCGAATACTGCATGTTGCACAATGTAAACACAGATGAGGAAGCTGCAAAGAAACTTGCTGCCTACCTAAAGAACCTGGATGCAAAGGTAAACCTTATCCCTTGGAACCCAGCAGAGGACATGCCTTGGGAGACCCCCTCAGAAGAGGAGGTCGACCGCTTTGCCCACTTCCTTGACCGCTGGAACGTCAGATATACCCGACGCCGTCCCCGTGGACGGGAGATCAACGGAGCATGCGGCCAGCTTGCAGTCCCCCTTAACAAGGGTATGGAGTATGACTATCTTGATGATGATGAGGATGATGAAGACTGACCTCTATCCAATTGAGAAAGATGATTTCCCTATGAAACGAGACCTCCAGCAATAGCCGGAGGTCTCGTGCTTCGATAACGTCTATATCTTCTTCCAGAACGTCTTGCACTCTTTCTTATCTTCAATATTGAACCGTATGATCTTCTCGATCAGGGGATAGTCTACAGGCGCCTCCCACTTGATGCGGAACAAGTTCATGGTTTGGGTATACCCGGCTTTTGCTATCTCCTCTGAGAAAAGCTTCATAGCTGTCACATCTGGAGAGACGGCTAGGTGATGTTTTGCAACACTGAAAGCGATGATGAAGGTGCCATGATCGGTGAACATCGGCTGGTTCCAGGCAATCTTGGGCACAAGGCTTGGAAACGTCTCGTGAACCCAGGTAAACACCTCTTCAGTTCGCTTAAAGCTATCAGCGTTTTCGATAGCGCCTAGAAATTGACTAAAGGTTTGCATACGCTTCCCCCTTTTTCTCAAATACTGCCACCAGATAAATCATAAAGAATCAGTTTGTTTCATGCTAGATTTCGGCGACCCCAAAACCGAACTACTGTAGTATATTGCTCCCAAGGCACATAGGAGCAATCCTCCTGCCACCTGTAAGGAAAGAGTAAGGCTCCTTTCAGCCAGAAACCCAAGGACCAATGTCAGCACAAGCTCCAGGATGGTTGCCAACAGGGAGTATAGGCTCAGTGACATTGCAAGATCTGACCCTTCAGAGGCTTTCGCAGTAACTGAATAGTAGAGAGGTTGCACCAGTACCGTACCAAGACGGATCATGAGAGTGCCTAGGATGACTATCACCACCCCATGTAGGGAAGAGAGCAGCAGCAATCCTACAAAGGCTAGCATGAAGGCAAAAGCCGTTGCAGGAAGTGCCCCCCAGCGTG
>CAYSIH010000152.1:0-4596 GCA_964431005.1 uncultured Sphaerochaeta sp.
CACCCTTGTTGCCATCGGTTCCCATGACTGCTGCCTTTACACCAGCTTGCTGAAGTGCACGCAGGGCACCAAGGGCCATCTCATCATTAGAGCAGAATACTGCATCTACATTTTTGTTGGCCTGCAGGATATTCTGCATGGTGGTGTATGCACGTTCGCGGTCGCTATACCCAGGCTGGCGGGATAAGATTTCATATCCAGCTGCCTTAAAGGCATCTTCAGCACCATCAGCTCGTTGTGTGGTAGTCGGGTTACCAGGAGCACCTTCGAGCACAACTGCCTTCTTGTTCTTGCCAAGGGCCTTGATCATAACCTCTGCACCAAGCTTTCCTGCTGCATAGTTCTCTGTCCCGATAAAGGTAGCAAAGTCTGTGAAACCATCAGGCATTGGAGTATCAACCAAGATTACAGGGATACCTTTTTCTTTTGCCTTTAATAGCACATTTGTTGCAGTTGCCGGCTGTGAAGGAGAAAATACCAGAGCAACAGGATTAGAGGTCAAAACGTCCTGCACCATGTTGATCTGCTGCTCGACAGCATCCTCACTTGGAGGTCCAAGTTTGATAAGGTCGATATCATACTTCTCAGCTGCTTCCACAGCACCATCGACAACACGTTTCCAGTACTCACTGCTTAAAGTCTTCAAAACCATGGCGACCTTCATCTTGCCACCTTCGGCTTCACTTTCCTTTGCACCTTGAGCGAACACGTTTGCAGATACCAGCAACAGGGCCAGAATCAATACTACTACGCTTACTTTCTTCATCTCGTTCCTCCTAAATTTTCGTGAAATAATGCTCGAACACTACTTAATGAGAACTGCTACGCAATTCTAAAAACCTATTTTGAGATCTTGGACTTTTTCTGCCTGATAACATCCAGGTAGACAGCCAAAATAATGACAACACCGATAGCTACAGTTTGGAAAGCCGAATCCACATTCAAGAGGTTCAGACCATTACGCAGAACAGCTATGATAAGCACTCCGATTACCGTATTATAGATCTTTCCTACACCACCGGAGAAACTAGATCCACCAATGATAACTGCAGCGATGGCATCTGTTTCATAATCTAGACCTGCCAAGGGATAGGCAGCATTTACCCTTCCTACTAGGACGATACCACCCAAAGCAGCCATAAACCCACTTAAGGAGTAGACGATGCATAGCACCTTGTCCACATTGATACCACTTAGACGACTTGCCTCCACATTTCCCCCTACAGCATAAATATGCCTACCGGTTGCAGTATTGGTGAGGAAGAAATACATAGCCACATAGAGTATGACTACGAGGATTACACTGGCAGGGATGGGCCCGATGGAGCGACTACCTAAAAACTGTATAGGAACTGCAAACCCACTAATGGGGGCTGCTGCAGTAACAGCAAGAGCGAGACCTCGAGCTATCTTTTGCGTACCCATGGTAGAGATAAAGGGATGAGGGAGCTTTAGCTTGGTAAGCAAAAGACCATTGATCAGCCCAATTAAACTTCCTACTCCCAGACACAGGACCATGGAGAGATAAGGGTCCAAACCAAGATTTACTTGAAAAACACCCATCATCATGATCGAAAGGGCAAGGATAGATCCTACTGAGAGGTCTATACCTCCAGTAAGGATAGCTAGAAATAAACCAATGGAGACAACGGCACTAACTGTAGCCTGACTGGTTACATTCCTAAGGTTGTCAATCGTTAGAAATCGTGGTGACAATACCGAAATGATTGCACACAGGACAATGAGGCTCAACAAGATGCCAAAACTTCGTTTTCCTTCACTCTTCTTTCGTCTTTTCAGCGTTGCCTGTATATTCTTCAGTGTAACCTTTTTCATCTCTTCTCCCTTGTGTTAAAATGCACCATTACTGATATTATGGAATAGTTACTGGTCTGTTCGTTGCTAAGGAAACATTTGCAGCAAGACAGAGTTCAAGAGCAGCAACCCCATCTTTTACCCCTACTGAAGGCTTCTTGCCAGCAAGTATATCTTGGATAAAGCACTCCATCTCCTGCAAGTAGGCCTGAGCAAAGCGCTCTAAAAACCCAGGTATTGTATCAACACTAAGACCTTTCGGTCCCAACTGCTGCATGGGGGAGTCCTGGAGAGCGCCAACAAACAGGGCCCCTTCGCTACAGACAATCTCGGTTCGCACATCATAGCCATACTGGGAGTTTCTACTTCCTTCCAAGGAGGCGAGAAACCCATTGGCAAAACGCACATCAATATTAACATGATCGATGTCGTTGACCTCTTCAAGTTGCTTGTAACGGACAACACCACCACGGGCATAAATCTCCACAGCCTCACTTTCAGCATACCAGCGGCAGAGATCAAGATCATGCACACAGAGGTCAAGAACTAACCCCCCACTGGTGCCTGCAAATTCAAGAGGTGGGCACGAGGGATCACGACTAATACCTAAAAGCGAAATAGGCTTGCCAACCTCGTTGCTATCAATTCTATTCTTTGCCTTGCTATAGGCAGTGTCAAAACGCCTCATAAAGCCAAGCTGAACAAATGCCTCATGCTCCACAACCAAAGCTTGGATGGCCCTCGCCTCCTCCAAGTCTAACGAGAGGGGCTTCTCGCAAAAAATAGCCTTGCCGGCCTTGATCGCTTCAGCAATCATAGGGGCGTGCATAGTAGTTGAAGAGGCTATTATAACCGCATCCAACTCTTCCAAGGCTAACAAATCCTTATAATCAATAAACTGGAGAACATTAGGATAGGCTGCAGAAAAACGAGCCAAAGCCTCTTCTGACCTGTCAGAAACAGCCAGAAGTGTTGCACCTGCAATACTTCCTGCTAGGTTTGCCGCATGACGGTATCCTAGTCGCCCAAGGCCTATTACTCCACAACGTACAGTATTCATCACTCTTCCTCTCTGTTTACTATGCCTGAAGCGGCATACATAATTCGTTCTTGGGTAAAATCCTTACGCTGGATTTCTGCAGTAACCGACCCCTCATGCATCACCATGATACGGTCAGCCATGCCCATACACTCATCCATCTCACTGCTAATCATAATGACAGCAGCGCCTTTGCTAACCAGAGCATTGATGAGGTTATAGACCTCAATTTTCGCACCCACATCAATACCACGGGTAGGCTCATCAAAAATAAAGATCCTAGCAGATGTCATCAACCACTTGGCTATAACCACTTTTTGCTGGTTCCCTCCACTTAGTTGGCCGGTAAGGGTAGCGACCGAGGGAACTTTGATGCGCATATCCTCAACCATCTTCTGAGAGGCCTTGCGAATCTTAGGAAGATCTATAAAAAACCTTTTTGTCTTGAAATCCTGGAGGTTGACTAGGGTAGAATTAAACTCCACCGATTGTAACAAGACTAAGCCCTGCCCCTTACGGTCCTCAGTTAAGAAAGCAATACCTGCCTTGATGGAGTCACGAGGATTTTTGATAGTGATTTTTTTTCCGTCTACAAATATCTCCCCGCCATTGAGCTTATCAGCCCCGGTGAGCCCACGCATGACCTCTGTTCTACCAGCTCCGACCAAGCCAGAAAAACCTAGAATCTCTCCAGCATGCACTGAGAAGTTTATATCGGAAAAAGTATTCTCCTTCTCAAGGCCCTTTACCTCCAAAAGGACAGGTCCTCGGGGCACCTCAATTTTGGGATACTTGTTCTTGATATCTCGTCCTACCATCAGACGGATGATATTGTCGACTGTGACATCAGAGACAACCTTATTTGCCACTACTTTTCCATCACGCATAACAGTCAAGTCATCACAGATAGACTTAATCTCATCCAAGCGGTGAGAGATGAAAATCATTGTTACCTGTTGTTTCTTTAACTTGTCTACAATGCGAAAAAGCTCCCCTGTCTCTTTCTCACTTAGGCTTGCAGTAGGCTCATCCATAATAATGAGCTTTGCCTTGGAGTGGACAGCCTTACAAATTTCAACCATTTGCCTTCTACCCACACCAAGATAGCCAACTGCAATATCTGGCTCGATATCAAGTTCAAAGTCTTTTAGAAGCTGTCGGGTCTGCTCCTCTTGCGTTTTTCTATCAAGGGAAACACCTTTGCCCTTTAGCTCACGGCCAAGAAAGATGTTTTCAGCAACTGTCATATAATTTACTTGGTTTAGTTCCTGATAAATACACGCTATACCCAACTTCATCGCCTGATGAGGGGTAAGGGAGGAAAAGGATTGTCCATCAAAGAAGATCTCTCCAGAGTTTGGGCTATGGGCACCAGCAAGCACCTTAATAAGGGTGGATTTTCCTGCACCATTCTCACCTACCAGACCATGTACAGCCCCCGCTTTGACATTCATGCTTACTGCATCAAGCGCAAGGACCCCTGGGTATCTTTTTACAATATTGCGAAGTTCCAATATGTTATTCTCGCTTTCCATCTAACCCTCCTTGCAAAATCCTATCCGGTGATACTATCATATAAACAGACTTATTCTGAAAACGTTATCACATAGTCATAGTTGCACTGTTTTCATCATTTGTCAAACACTTCTTACAAAAAAGTGATTTTTAAAAGAATTCTCTCTACCATACGAAAACACTTTACAAAAACAGTGCAAGTAGTATACTCATAGTATTGATAACGT
>CAYSIH010000153.1:0-4571 GCA_964431005.1 uncultured Sphaerochaeta sp.
CAGAACCTTTTTAGTAATAATCACAGAGAGACTCCCTTATTTAGTTCCATTAATATCAACATCATCGCCACCTATAATACACATCCAAGTTGCCTCTGCAGCCTTTTTCCCGTTTACGGTAATGGTTCCGCTTTGGCGTAGCATAAGTTGCGAGACGCGGGTGTTTTGCACTTCGATTATGGCCGTGTCTCCAGGGCGAACCTGGTTGCGGAACTTTACCTTGTCCACAGTGCCCAGCACAAAGAATGCACCGTGGGGGAGGATGCCGACCTGACAGAGGCCCGCACCCCCACACTGTGCCATGGTCTCGATCAAGATTACTCCAGGCACTACAGGGTAGTGGGGGAAGTGGCCTTTGAAGAACCAGTCGTCCTCTTTGAAGACTCGCTTTCCGACGGTGTGCTTCTCATCTGCTTCCAATAGCTCATCAACAAAGAGGAAAGGGTCGCGATGGGGAAGCAGTTCCTCCAGTGTTTCAAATTGTTCACTCATAGGTGTTGCTCCTTATTTAGTATAGGATTTGAAAACCAAGACACCGTTGTGTCCTCCAAATCCTAAAGAGTTGCTTACTGCATAGCGAATTGTACCATTCATACCTTTGTTGGGTACATAGTCAAGATCGAGGTCTGCATCTGGTGTCGTGTAGTTGAGGGTGCAAGGGAAGTACTGGTCGCGTAGTGCAAGCAGACAGACAATTGCCTCAACTGCCCCGGCAGCAGCTATCAAATGCGAGGTCATCGACTTGGTGGAGGAGACCTTGAGCTTGTAGGCATGAGGGCCAAATACCTGCTTTATAGCCTTGGTCTCCATCGAGTCGTTGGCTGCGGTTGAGGTGCCGTGGGCATTGATGTAGTCCACCTCCTCAAGCTTGGCCCCTGCCATAGCGATGGCCTCTCGCATTGCATGCGCCGCTCCATCACCTTCGGGATTGGGAGCTGTCAGGTGGTAGGCATCACACGTCATGCTGTAACCTGCAACCTCGCCGAGGATGGTAGCACCACGCTCTAAGGCATGTTCAAGGGACTCAAGCACTAGGATGCCGGCTCCCTCACCCATGATGAAGCCGTCACGATCCTTGTCAAAGGGGCGGCAGGCAAGACTCGGGTTGTCGTTGTAGGCGGTGGAAAGGGCCTGGATACGGCAGAATCCTGCTACAGACAACTTGGTGATCGCAGCCTCTGTCCCTCCACTGATGGCAACATCGGCGAGGCCGAATCGGATAGAATTGAAGGCATCCCCGATGGCATCTGTGCCTGAGGCACAAGCGGTAACAGTTGTACGGCAGGGACCTTGGAAACCAAAGTAAATTGCGATGTTACCTGCCGCCTCGTTGGCTATAAGCTTGGGGATAGTCAGAGGTGCTACCGCATGGGGGCCCCTTTCATACAGCTTGTAGAGGTTCTCCTCCACCACTTCAAAGCCTCCGATGCCATTGCCCATATAGACACCGCTTCTGGCAGGGTCATACAGGCCCTCCTTCAACCCCGCCTGGTCCATTGCCTGTTTAGCAGCATAGACAGCGAACTTGGTGAAGTCAGCCATGCTACGGGTTGATTTGCGGTCGAGCAGATCGGAAGGGTCGAAATCAAGGATTTCGCCGGCAATCTTTGCAGGGTAGTCGGTTGTATCGAACTTAGTGATGGGTCCGATCCCGCTTTTGCCAGCCTTGATATTCTGCCAAAACTCATCAACACGCTTACCCAAGGGATTAACCGTGCCCATTCCAGTTACTACGACGCGTCTTGCATTATTCATATTTGCCTCTCTCATATTTACATTGCCATCCCACCATCAACGGCCAATACTTGGCCGGTGATGTAGGAAGCCTTCTCTGATGCGAGGAAGGCCACTGCGTGGGCTACCTCTTCTGCTTCCCCAATTCTTGCAAGGGGTATCTGTGTAGTAAGGCCCTCTTTCAAAGCTTCTGGGAGGATGGAGGTCATGGCTGTCTGGATAAATCCAGGGGCCACTACATTCACCCGTACATTGCGACTGGAAAGTTCCCGGGCCAGGCTCTTGGAAAAGCCAATGAGACCTGCTTTGGAAGCGGCATAGTTTGATTGGCCGCCGTTGCCCATGATACCGACTACACTGGATATGTTGATGATGGCACCCCGCCTCTGACCTGCCATAAGGCGCCCTATCCTCCTTGAGGTAAGGAAAGCCCCTGTCAGGTTTACTGCAAGTACCTCGTCCCAGGCTTCGTCCTTCATGCGCATGATAAGGCCATCGCGTGTGATGCCCGCGTTGTTGACCAGTATGTCAACGGTTTTCGCTTCCTCTATGACACGCTCCACAGCCTCTTGGACTGAGACCCTGTCCGCCATGTCGCAAGCAACCCACATGAGATTGCTCTTCATAGAAGCGGCTTTCTCCTTAAGGGAGATGGTATCCCCTTCACTTCTGGAAAGGTACCAGACGTTGCACCCCTCGCTGAGAAGGGCATCTACAATTGCCATACCGATGCCTCTTGAGCCACCGGTTACCAAGGCGTTTCTTTTTTCTGTCATATCAGTTTTCCTCTTTCATTGCTTGAATTTCACTCTCTTTGCCCAATGGGATGGAAAGAGAGGGCAGGGCGCTATTTTTCCATAGTCCGGTAAGGACCGTCCCTGGTCCTACTTCTGCCAGTGCTATTTGTTCATCTTCTTCAGTCTTATTTTTATTTTTTGCTTGTTCTCTCTTTTCTTTGATGGAGCTCACCACCTGCATCACCTTTGTCCAGCGCACTGGGTTTGCCAGCTGCATACCCAAAAGCTCTTTGGCTTTAGCACCTGTTGTAACCTCTTCAGCTGTTACTGAAGAGATGACGCTTTGCGTTGGGTTATTGAAAAGCAAGCCTTCCAGATAGTGAGAAAACTCCTCTGTAGCTTCCTGCATGAAGGGTGTATGGAATGCTCCAGAGACCTTCAGGGGAATAACCCTTCTTGCTCCTCGGGCCAAAAGGAAGTTCTTTGCCTCATCGAGGGCGGAGGCCAGCCCTGCGATGACCACCTGATTGGGTCCGTTGTCATTGGAGGGGTAGACTCCTTGTAGGGAGTTTTCTTTGATGGTAGCCTCCACGCCAGTGAAGTCCATGCCGATGACAGCTGCCATGCCAAGCTTGCCATGGATGAGTTCCACCCTTGCTCCAGCTTGAGCCATGAGAGAAGACCTTTTTCGGACAAGGGCGAACAGGGTCTCATCATCAAGGATGCCTCCCCCCGCATACGCTGATAGTTCGCCAAGGCTGAGGCCGGTATGCAAAAGCGTAGGCAGTCCAAGCTCAGTCAGCCTTATGTTGGCTGCCCGATTGGCAAGGGTGACGACAAGCTGGGTGACCTCTGTCTGTTTCAGGTCTTCTTCGCTGCCTGTCTCCAACAGGGTATAGAGGTCAGTATGGACAGTCTCTGAGGCAAGGGCAAAAAGGCCTCTGACCTTTTGAGATGCTGCATACAGGTCCAGCGCCATCTTGGGGTATTGGGATCCCTGTCCTGGGTAGAGTGCGATGATGTTTACCATGTGATGAGTGTCCCTCCATAGGTGAGGCCGGCTCCGAATCCTACAAAGAGGATGTTCTGGCCGGCCTTGAGAAGGCCTTTCTCCTCCATTTCTGCAAGAGCGATGGGGATGGAGGCTGCCGAGGTATTCGCATACCTCTCGATATTCATATAAAAGCGTTCGGCATCAAAACCGTAGCGTTTGGAGCATGCGGCGATGATCCTTTTGTTAGCCTGATGAGGCACTATCCAGGTGATATCCTCTATAGCAAGATCGTTTCGGTTGAGCAGTTCCAACACCGTGTCTCCGATGGCTTTTACAGCAAATGCGTATACCGCGCGGCCTTCCATCGTGATGGTCCTCGTTTCCTTGGTGATGGCAAGAGCCAGCGATCCTGATCCTTCTGCATGGAGGGTCGAGTCTATGATACCCTTCTGCTCATCAGTTTTTTCAAGCAGCACACACCCAGCCCCATCACCAAACAGCACACAGGTGTTGCGGTCCTTCCAGTTGACCACGTCCGAGAGCTTTTCAGCGCCAAAGACCAAGGCACGGGTCATCGCCCCACTCATGATCATGGCTCTGGCAACTTCCAGGGCGTAGATGAAGCCGGTGCACCCGGCTCCTATATCAAGGGCGGCTGCCCCTTTGATGCCAAGCTTCTCAGCAATTATGCAGGCGGTGGAGGGGAATCCATAATGGTCGGCTGTGGCTGTAGCCACAACGATACCGTCGATACCCTCTTGTGTTTTCTTGCTCTTTGCAAAGAGGTCCCGTGCTGCTTTGACTGCAAGGTCAGAGCAAAACTCATCTTTTTCTGCTATGCGCCTCTGCCGTATCCCGGTATGTGAGTATATCCACTCATCACTGGTATCGACAAATTGTGCAAGGTCTTCATTGGTCAGTATCTTTTGGGGTACGTACGACCCGATGGCTGAGATATATATAGGTTGCAAAGACTTCACTGTCTTCTCCTTGGATTCGGCTTACTGCTCAAAGTGAGCATGATAGTGTATGTATATTACAATATTATGTATTGTGTCAATATTGACACTAAAAGTGGTTACTGTTATTATTGCCCCAAAATCAAG
>CAYSIH010000154.1:0-4553 GCA_964431005.1 uncultured Sphaerochaeta sp.
GTCATGGACTCCTCCATTGGTCTAGGTTATCCATATTCTATCATGGTTTCATCTATGTGCAAGGGTAAAACGATAAACTAGTGCCTTAATCGTTGATTATTTAGGAAATAATGCGTCCTTTCCACACAAAACCCTTGCCGCTGACTTTTCTGTAGTATCCATGCAGATACATAGCCACCACTAAAACAAATGCAAAAGGGCCTTGTATGGCGACTTTAAGCGGAAAACCATGATACAGGCCGGTAGCTGTCCAGGAACCAAAAAGCAAAAGGGTACCTGCTAAAATAATCAGGAAAGGGAGAGGGGAGAGCGCTGGATTGATGAAAAGGGCTATACCCATTGCAACGGTTGCAATGGGGGCTATGGCGCAAGCGATCAGGACAGCCGCCGCGAGCACTACCAATGGCATCATATAAGCTTTGATGTCTATGACTCCGGTAATGCTCCTTTCTATTCCTGTGAATCCACTTTTGAATGAGGGGAACATCTCGCAAGATAGAGCATCCTTCATATCGGCAAATACATATTTGTGCCCGGTTCTCGTGCATGCCCTAGCCAGCATCACATCATCACAGATGACGTCAGATATTGAGCTGAAGCCTCCAATATCCTCCAGTACCGTCCGTTTGAGCAGAAGGTACTGCCCTATGGCCATGGCAAAAGGTGACCATTGTACCTTTGACTGTAACCGCAATGGCATGTAGAGCACTGTATTGAAGAGCATGGCACTAACGACAGTCTGGGCCCACAGCCCCTTTCCCTCTTGCTTGGGGTAGCCACTGACCATGGAGGCCTGTTCATTGACGAGAATGCCCAAGCCATACTCTACACTGGTAGGGTTATGTACCGTGTCTGCATCGGTGAAAAGGATGTATTCTCCACGGCTCTCTTCGAAAAGTTGCTGCATAGCGTAGAGCTTGCCACGCCACCCCTCCTTGAGGGGCTTGCCTTTGATAATTCTTACCCGGAGGTCCTGCTTCTGCAAGCTTTCAACCTTAGCCGCTGTGCTGTCGGTGGAGTTGTCATCCAGTATCAGTATTTCTATATTTTCGTAAGTTTGTCCTATAAGGGAAGTGACACACCTCTGGATAAAATGTTCTTCGTTGCGTGCGGGGATGGCTATGGAGACAAGAGGCCTTCGCTCTAGCGAGCCAGGTTTCTTCAATTTCTCCATCACTTTCCTATTGGAAAAGGAGAGAAGAGTTGCCCAAAGGCCTACGACAAAGACAAGAGCCGCATACAGTATAGTCACAACAATTTCTCCACTTGTGCAATATAGCTATCCAAAACAGCATCAAATGGATAGATTGCCTTGGCCGCTTTAAGGTACCCCATTGCATTCTGGTAGTCCTTCAGCTTAAGACATGCGAACCCGATTCCGCTGTACAAGGATGCTAGGTCCCATGGTGAAAGAGACCCTTCCGCTTCTTTTTGTATAGCAAGAAACATATTCAATGCTCCCTTGATATCCCCTCCAGCAAAAGAAGGGGCGTAGAGCATGCTGTTTGCCTTCAATAGGCGAGAAGATACTTCATTTGGAAACTCTTTGAAAGCCTTGTTGATCTTCCTGGAGCTGGACATGCCTTTGCCAAGGCTTCTCGGATTGCTCAGGTACCAAACTCCATCGATTTCAGAACCAAGGATAAGGGCGTACAAGGAGTTGCCCTCGATGCTTTCAAGCATCTGTTCAGCCTCATTGAGCAACTCTTCAACCCTCTGGATATCTTCGTTTTCAGTTTCAACATAGAGTCGGGCTAAGGTGGTATTGATGCGTATCCTCTTGATGGTTGCCAGAGGTTCCTCTTCGGTTTGTTCAAAGAGAAGAAGTCGGGACGTTTCAGTTTTCTTTACGCACCCATCAGTCTTGGCAGCTGACATAAACTCTATAAAGAGAGGGTCCTTTTGCAAGAAAGAGAAACCATCGGTAAGGTTAGCCCCTGTAATTCCATATAAGGAAACAACACTCAAGCTGAGAATGATAGCAATACGCCTAAACATACCCCTATTTAACCATAGAAAGACGCCGAATGATATACCCTTTTGCTAAAGGCTTGTCCGTCACCAGATATTGGATCTTCCCATGGTCGGCTTGGCCAATCTTCTCGAAGTTTTCATCCAATAAGGTAAAGGAGGTGTCTTTGAGGGAGAGTATGTCAGAACCGATATACTCCAGTTCATGTTCCTCTTTGATCTGGTTGCGTAGAACAAGGGCATATACACCCTTTCTGACCTCATCACCGATGAAGCCGCAAAAAAGGTAGTGCTGCACATATCCTTGCTCTGTACTCTTATCGATGGAGGTGGTTCCCTTGGTAGGGTCTATCGCTTCGCGCCCAAAGAAGAAACCCGTTGAGTACTCGCGATGACTGATATTCATCAGGTCGTCACGATAAGCCTTCCAACTCGTATCATCGGTATAGGCTGCATCAAGTGCCTTACGATAAGCGCGGGTCACAACCGCTACATAGTAGCTGCTTTTCATCCTCCCCTCGATCTTCAGCGAATCGATGCCTGCATCAAGAAGCTCCTGGATATGGTCTATCATGCAGAGATCCTTTGACGAGAGGATGGTGGTGTACCCGTCCTGCTCGGCGATGGGGTAGTATACCCCTTCGCGCTGTTCCTCTTCCAAGGCGAGGTCCCCGCTCTGTAATTTCTCCTTGAGACGGTAGTTCCACCTACAGGTGTGGGAGCAGTCGCCCTGGTTTGCACTGCGACCAGTAAGATGACTGGAAAGCAGGCATCGCCCCGAATAGGCCATGCACATCGCCCCATGGACAAAGGTCTCCAGCTGAAGGGTAGGCACTGCCTGTTTGATCTTCCTGATATCCTCAAGGGAGGTCTCCCTTCCCAAGATTACCCTGGAGAAGCCCATCTTGTGGTACATGGCGGCACTGCTGCTGTTGATACAGCTGGCCTGGGTGGAGAGGTGGAGCTCTACCGTTTCTCCAAAGGCTTCTTTTAGTATTGGCACCAAGCCTATGTCGCTGATGATGAAAGCGTCAAATGGCCACTTTCTGATCTGTTCAAGCTGGCCTTTCAGCTCTTCCAATTCACTCTCGCCAAAAAGTATATTCATGGTGCAGTAGATTTTCTTCCCGCTCTGATCTTTCAAAAGCTGAACTTCAGCAAGATCACTCTCGCTGAAGTTCTGTGCATTGGCACGAAGAGAAAAATCAGTGAAGCCCATATAGGCGGCATCAGCTCCGTAGGCGAAGGCCACACGAAGCTTCTCCATATTGCCCGCTGGGCTCAACAGCTCAACGCTCACTCAAAGCCTCCTTGACCGCCAGAGCCACTGCCTTGGAGATAGCCGCCACTTCAGTGGTGTCTCTCGTCGGAGTTTTGGGGACGACAGGCGCCATGGTCTTGCGCTTGGCATCATCGGGGAAGGCATAGGATAGGACTTCCTGCATGGTGGAGACCAGGTGGAACTCTATACCCTTGGTAACCGTCTCATCGAGCTTGTCCAAATCACGCTTATTGAAGATGGGGATGAGAATCGTATCGATCTTATTCCTTCTTGCTGCAAGCACTTTTTCCTTCAAGCCTCCGATGGGCATCACCTTACCCTTGAGGGTGGTCTCACCTGTCATTGCCAAGTTCTTTCTGATCGTCTGGCCTGTGACCAGGGAGTACAGGGCTACGGTCATGGTGATACCGGCTGACGGACCATCCTTGGGAGTAGCTCCCTCTGGGACGTGCACGTGGATCGCATTGTTCTCAAACCAGCTCATGTCGATCTTGTGTTCGATGGCATGTGCCTTCAGCCAGGTGTAGGCGATGTTGGCAGACTCCTGCATAACATCTCCCAGTTGGCCGGTGAGCTTGATCTCTCCCTTGCCTGGGGTATTCTGAGCCTCGATGATGAGGGTGTCTCCTCCCATGCTGGTCCAAGCAAGTCCGATGGCCATGCCAGGCTTGTCCGCTACGCGGATTTCATCCTCGACAAAGACAGGCTGACCGAGGAACTCTATAAGCTTCTGCTCATCGATTCTGATAGGCAGGGTCGTATCCGGATTCTCTTCCAGAATTAGGGCAACCTTGCGGTTGATCTTATGCAGGGACTTCTCAAAGTTTCGCACACCAGCCTCCCTTGCATACTCCTCAGCTATTTTGAGCAGCATCTTGGGGGTGTAGCGGATTTCGCTCTTGGTAAGCCCATGTTTTTCCAAGGATTTGGGAACAAGGTATTTTTTACCGATGGCGAGCTTCTCTTCACTGGTGTAGCCAGAAAACGTGATGATCTCCATGCGGTCCAAAAGGGGCCGTGGAATTGTTTCCAAGGTATTTGCGGTACAGATGAAAAGAATCTCTGAAGCATCGAAGGGGATGTCCAGGTAGGTATCCCTGAAGGTGGAGTTCTGCTCAGGATCCAGGACCTCAAGCAGGGCACTGGCAGGGTCACCCTGGTAGGAGACTCCCATTTTATCTATCTCGTCTATCAAAAAGACAGGGTTCTTCGTCTTGGTGATCCTCAGGCCCTGGATAATCTTGCCGGGCATTGCTCCGATATAGGTCCTTCTGTGGCCCTTGATCTCGCTCTCATCATT
>CAYSIH010000155.1:0-4508 GCA_964431005.1 uncultured Sphaerochaeta sp.
GAGAATGCCAGGCACTATGCAAAGGCTTCGGCTGAGTATATGGCTGGGCTTTCCTAGGTCTCCACCACCTTTTCATATTATGTTGTGATATTGGGGATCCTCCATCGTAATACAACAAGTATCACAAAAAAAAGAAAGAAACTTCCATATCATCGCCCTTGTAGAGAAAGACAGATGGTATGGAACTCTTATTAACCCCTAATTACATGTGCACTTATTGGAGAGAATGAAACTCTTACACTATCCCCTTCACTATACATCCCTTCTTTTACAGGATTATAACTTATTGCTATGATGGGTTTGTCATGATCCTTAATCTCAATTTCATACTCCATGGTAGACCCCAGATAGACAGCTTGAGTGACAACTCCACTCAAGAGTCCGTTTGAATCATCATCTTTTACTAACTCCAATCCTTCTGGCCTGATGACGACAATACCTTTGTCATTAACTTGTAATGACGGGTGGAAAGAGGGGAAGGTAAAGGAGGGACCAAATAGGTCACAAGTACACCCCTCCTCCGATATCTTAGTGATAGTTATAGGAAAAAAGTTTGCTCTTCCAATAAAATCCGCTACAAAGTAGTTGTCTGGTCTGCTATATATTTCAAAGGGCGTTCCAATTTGTTGTATGATCCCTTTATCCATTACCATGATACGGTCACTTACAGTCATCGCTTCTATTTGATCGTGGGTTACATAGATACTTGTTATACCAAATTTCTTTTGTATCCGACGAATCTCTGTTCTCATGGTCTCCCTTAATTTAGCATCAAGGTTGCTCAGGGGTTCATCGAACAAGAGTACTCGTGGTTTGTTCACAATAGCCCTTGCCAAAGCAACTCGTTGCTGTTGTCCACCGGATAGTTGGCTTGGTCGACGTTTGCCTAGGCTTTGCAGTCCCATGATTTCCATAATCTCATCGACCTGTTTTTTAATTTCAGCTTTGGGAATTCCCTTTAATTCAAGGCCAAAGCCAATGTTGCCTGCAACAGTTAGATGTGGGAAGATTGCATAGGACTGAAACACCATCGACGTGTTACGCTTGTTGGCGGGGAGGTCATTTACTAACTCTCCGTCAATATATACATCACCATGGGTTTGTTGCTCAAACCCACTAATGACACGAAGGGTCGTTGTCTTGCCACATCCTGAAGGACCTAAAAAGGTAACCATTTCACCTTCATAAATCTCTATATTAACATTGTCGACAGCGGTAAACTCTTTTAAAACATTATCATGGTCACCAAAAACTTTTGTAATATTTACTAATTCTACACTCATATTATGTTCCTTTAATTTGAAAGCAATGAAGTTGTCGTTTGATATTTAAACCGTAAAATAGCTTTAATAAGAGCCATAGCAACTAAAATTATAGCCACTAATATTACAGAAAATGCCGAAGCAGATCCTATTCGCCCACTTTCTACCTGACTCATAATTTGAACTGTCATAAAATTCCATTTTGCCGATACTAAGAATATGGCAGCACTAATTGCTGTCATCCCCCGTACAAAAGCAAAGATGAGACCGCTGAAAAAAGCCGGGACCATCAACGGGAGCGTAATTTTTCTAAAAGTGGTATTGCTATCAGCCCCTAGGTCAATTGCAGCTTCTTCTATTGAGGGGTCTATTTGTTGCAATACAGCAACTCCACCTTGTATCCCGACAGGGATATAGCGGAAAATAAAGTTGAGCAGAAGGATTGCGAGTGTTCCTGTAAGATACAGCGGTGCACTGTTAAAAGCCAAAATATACCCAATGCCAATTACAGTTCCAGGGACTGCAAAGCTCAGCATGCTGGTTACTTCAATAAAACGTCTGCCAATGAAACTTTTGCGGACGATCAAAAAGGCGATTATCATTCCAAGTATGCCACTAATTGGAGTGGATAGACCTGCGATTATAATAGAGTCCTTCACTGATTCAAATCCTACTTGAAAAACATATCTAAAGTGATCCAAGGTAGGAGTACTGTTATTACCCCAGCTCGTTGCAATAGCTCCATATAAAATGGAAGCATAGATGAGAATGATAATAAGTGAGAAAAATATTGCTACCGCAAAGAGGATATTCCTCGCTAATGGACTTACTACAGAGTTGCTAGAGTCGGTAGGTTTTCCCGTAACGGTAATATATTGTTTCTTATTGACATAATATTTTTGAATGATATAAGCACTTAAAGAGGGAATAAGCAAGATGAAAGCAAGAGCCGAGCCTTTGCCCAGATTATACATCCCTGTGATTTCTAAAAATGCTTGCACACTTAAAATGGGAAACTCACTTCCTGCAAGTATCATAGGGTTTCCAAAATCTGCTAAGGATTCTACAAAAAGAACAAGCATAGAACTTGCAAGGCCAGGAATTGCCAAAGGCAGTGTCACTTTATAAAAAATCTTAAATCTATTTCCTCCTAGATCCATTGCTGCATCTTCTAAAGTAGGTGAAATTGATTCCAGAACTCCTCTCATAGTGATATAAGCTACAGGGAAAAAAGTTACTACTTGAGCAAGGAGCAACCCCTTAAACCCATAGATATTTGCATTGGACAATCTCAAAATAGTGGATGAAATAAATCCATTTCTTCCAAATAGCATAATAATGGCGAGAGCTCCAATAAATGGCGGACTAATAATGGGAATAGTTGCAATTATATTAAAGAACCGCTGGCCAGGTATTTTTGCTCTTGTCAGTGCATAGGCAAAAACAAAACCAATCGCTGAGCCGATAGTAGCGGTGAGCAGAGCCATTACTAGTGAATTGAATAGTGCTTTTCTGTAATACCAGAAGTCAAAGGCTTCTTGAAAGTTTTTTAATGAGAATTTTCCTTTGTAGGAAAATGCAACTATCGCAACCTTGAGCAGAGGGTATAGTATAAATAGAATTAAAGAGACAAAAATAAGTATCACTACAAAGAATAGTAGTGGATCCTTTGTAAGCATTTTTGTCTCTCTTAATTTAGCTTTAAGAGATTGTTTCATTGTGTGAATCCTTACTAATTATGCAGATAAGGGCAATCAAGATGATTGCCCTTACATTACACGATATGCTTATTTTCCTGCAGTTAATACTTCATTAACCCAACGAGTAACAAGTCTTTCATTGTTGTCACTATAATACTGAGTGTCATATGGGATAATCTTGAGGCTATCAAAAGAGGGCATCCCAAGAGCTAAAGTAGCTGTTGAGAGTATGGGATAAAAGAATGTATTTTGTTCTGTAAGAGCATTCTGGCCTTTAGGGCCAGTCATCCAATCAACAAATATTTTAGCAGCAGCTTCATTCTTTACCCCTTTGAGGATACTTACTGCAGGTGCTTCAGCAGGAACCCCTTCTGAAGGGAATACTACTTGTACGGGAAGACCTTGGTCGATAGAGTTGAAAAATGCAGGGGTAAACTGGACACCAATTGCTGCATCTCCTACATTTACACCTTTCGAAGGCCCTGTGCCACTGGAGGTATATGTTTGGATATTCTTATTCAATGCTGCCATATAAGCCATTGCACCATCTTCACCCATAATTTCTATAAGGCCGTATACCTGTGCTTTTGCGGTACCGCTTGCTTGTGGAGTTGGAACTTGAATAAGGTTTGCATATTCAGGCTTCAAAAGGTCTTTCCACGATGTTGGCATTGTTGCACCAGCTTTCTCCAAAGCCTTGGTGTTGATACCAAAAGCAAGTGGATTCATGTAAATACAGCGCCAGTACCCTTCTGGATCTTTAAATTCAGCACTAAGAGCATCTAGGGCTGAGCTCTGGTAAGGGATGGTAAGACCTTCGGTCTTGGCACTTACATGGTTGTCACTTGGAGCTCCAAACCATATGTCAGCTTGAGGACGACCTTTCTCAGCTTGGATTCTGGCAAGAGCTGGACCTGACGATAAGTGAACAAAACTTACTTCAATCCCAGTGTCAGCAGTAAATGCTGAAAATAGCTTTGCAGCATTTTCTTCATCAACGCTTGAATAAGCGACCAATTTTTTTGCTTCGCTTTCACTCGCTCCTTGTGCATACACAGCGGAGAAGACAAGAAGCACACTAACCAAAACAATCATGAATTTTTTCATAATTCCCCCTATAATCTATACTAAATATAGAATAGCACAAATGTAGGGGGTTTTGTTAGAAAGATATTTCATGATGGCAAACACATACAAACAGAAATTTACTCTTGACCTACTCTTCAGCACATAATTGATAATATTGATTAAACTATAAGACTTTCCTAGACTTCGTTCGCCTTCTCAAACTTCTTGATGGCATCGTTGGTTCCACCTACCACCAAGATATCCTCAGTCTTGAGGACAAGCTCAGGAGTAATTTCACTGATCGCCTTATCGTCTCGGAGCACCACAATGACGTTGAGGTGGTACTTCTTGCGGAGATTCAGCTCTTCGATAGTCTGGTCGACAAAACTCTCTGAAATAGAGATGTTCGCAATGGAAAAATCATCACAGAGCTCAAGAAAATCAAGTGTTCCGGTAGCGACAAGAGATTGGGCAAGGC
>CAYSIH010000156.1:0-4497 GCA_964431005.1 uncultured Sphaerochaeta sp.
TTGGTTGTTTACCAGGATGGCTAGGGTGTACCGTTTTTCTCTGTTTTTCATGCTTTCTGGCTCCTTTTTTTTCAATGCAATGGGTGTAAAACATCGGTCCCCTGTATGAGGGGAATTATTCCACGGACCTAACAGATATGCTCTGTCGCCGTGGTTAGTGAATAATTAGGGTAATTACGATAAGAATAAGGGAGATGAGAAGTAGGTTTGCTAGAATTATGTTGTCACGAAGAGTCATTGATGCGCAAGAGCGAGAAGAATCTTGTGCACAGGCACCAGAATGCATTGTTCTGTATATTTCTTCTGTATGGTTACTCACCTGTCTTGCAAACCCTTTCACAATACACTCCTCAAAATTGGCTAAAAAGCCTTGTAAAGGTTGTAACGCGCTTTTCCTATTCGTGTCAACCCTCAAAGGAAAAACAAGATAACAATATGCATCAAACAGTATGTTTATACAGAAAAAATACGATGCACACCTGTTATATTGCACGCTCCTTACTTTGACGCTACACTACAAGAATGGACATAAAGAGTTGGAAATTTGGGAAAAACACCCTTTTTGGCAGACTGTTACTCTACTTTCTTATTGTATTAGCACTCCCACTTGGTATTTTTGCCACCTACTACACCCTCTCGGGAGGGCGCAACCAGGTGCGTTATCTCCAGCGCCAAGCTATGGACAACATCAATTTGGATTCCTCTCGCTTGGGAGCCACTCTCGAAGAGTATCGGCATAAGGCATACACCATCTCAACCGATGAGATGATCATAAACACCCTGAAAGAGGATGTGCTTGATGCCAACTCAAGCGCTTCAAGGGAGCTGTACGAGTTTCTCTTTGGTGTCATGAAGGGGGATACCTACCTTGCCAGTGCCCACTTGGTAAGCAATTCTGGCAAGGTAAGGATATCAACCCATGAATTTCCTGAGGTCTTTGACCTACGCTACCAAGGAAATGAGTGGGAAATGAACAATATCATCAGTCAGAATGTGAACGTTTCCCAAACGGCCTCCCTCATCAGCATCAGGGGGCACAGGACCGCTGAGAACGGGCGCCAGGTGCTGGTCTCCATTCTCAGAAAAATCTATGACAAGGACAGAACCAATCTGGGCTACCTGGTTGTGGAAATCTATGCTGAGGCTTTGACCGGCATCATCAATGCGGACAAGGTGCTCGGAGAGGAGCTCTTGATCGACTCCATAGATTTTTACGCCTCTTCTCTGATACACCCGGAAAAATTCGGCTCCTTCAAACTCTTTCCTGAACTCGCAAGCCTCAAAGGCGATTTGACCAACAGGGCCGTCCAGGAAGGGACCTCCATCTTTGCCACCTCTTCAATCGCAGGAACCTCCCTTGTTTTGGCTGGCATCATCAGTTCTGTTCCATTTCAAGAGAACCTGAACGAGTGGCTTTGGGCTTTTGCCCTGATGATGGGCATAGGGACCATCATGGCCATTATCCTGGCATTGCTTTTTTCCCGCTCCATCGCAAAACCCATCAGGGGCCTCGCCTCTTCCATGGGAGAAGTGGAAAAGGGAAATTTGAATACAAAAAAAGAGTATTCCAAGATTGAGGAGTTCTCCAAACTAGACCACTCTTTCAACATTATGGTAGAGCAGATTAGCAGTCTGTTGAACCTGACACGTGAAGAACAACAGAAGGTTGCAGAAGCGGAACGTAAAGCCCTTGAGAGCCAGATGAACCCCCACTTTCTCTTCAATACCCTCAATACCATAAAGGCATTGGCAAGGATGCACGGTGAGGAGCAGATCTACACCATCACCATAAAGCTGGGCAAGCTTCTGCGTTCCACCATAGACAACCATGAGAGTGAGTGCACCCTCAAGGAGAGCATGGCACTGATCGACTCGTATCTGACCATCCAAAAAATCCGCTTTGGGGATAAGCTGCATGTCACAACCGAGCTGGACCCCACCTGTGAGATGGTAAAGACCCCCAAGCTGATAATCCAACCACTTGTTGAGAACTCCATAGTCCATGGGCTGGAACCAAAGGCGGGCGATTGGAACATAGAGGTCCTGGTCCAGGAGCGAAACGGGATGATTTATCTCACCGTCAAGGATGATGGGGTGGGTTTTCCTGCTGGAACGCTTCCAGAAAACCTCAATGACCTTGCAAATTCAACCCACGTTGGTGTATATAATGTATATAGGCGTCTTGCCCTCAAGTATGGAAATAAGATGGACTTCTCAATCGTATCCAAAGAAATGGAAGGGACTGAGGTATCTATCTCGTTCCCAAAAGGTGATGATGAGACAAAAGGGAGTACCGTATGAGTTACACTGTAGTTTTTGTTGAAGATGAAAAGATTGTAAGGGACGAGATAGTCTCATCCATACGGTGGGAGCTACTCGGCCTCGAGCTGATAGGGACCGCCGGTGATGGCCTTGAGGGAGAAAAGCTCATCAAGGAATTGGAACCCGATATCGTACTTACTGATATCAGACTTCCCGGTCTTGATGGACTCGCCATGCTCTCACGCTGTCCGGTAAACCATGCCATCATCTTAAGCGGCCACTCGGACTTCAACTACATGAAGCAGGCCATCAGACTAGGAGTATTTGACTATCTGCTCAAGCCGGTGGACGATGAGGAGCTTGAAGAGACACTGGCCAACCTGGTCAAGAAGATCGAAGAAGAAGACCGTGATTTCGAACAGATGAAGCAAGGGAAAAAAGCCAGTGCTCCAGAGCTGATCACCTTGCCACGCAATGTGAACAACCACGTCATCGACAGCACCATAGGCTTTATTGCTGAAAACTACTCCAGTCCTGTAGGCCTACAGGAGGCTGCTGCGTATCTGGAACTTTCAGAAAGCCATCTCTCACGTCTTTTCAAGGAGGTGACCGGGCTGAACTTCCTGCAGTACCTCAATGCCTGGAGGATCAACAAGTCAGTGGAGCTGATGAAGGATCCCAAGCGCAACATCGGCGAGATCGCAACCAACTGCGGCTTCCCCACCCCCGGCTACTTTGCCAAGATCTTCAAGCGCTTTACAGGCCTTACGCCAACCCAGTATAGGGATGAGCATAGCGGTCAGTAAGAGTAACTAAAAAATACCAGCTGGCCTTCTTCAGTCCTTCAACCACATAAAACCTGCATTATATGCAGGTTTTTTGCAAGAAGAAATAAAATACACAAGGGAGAAACTGCCCATGAATGTGTTAGAGAAGGAACATTTCAGGCTTTAGTCCAGCGATGGGCGCTTCAGATTTTGATTTCATACTCTAGGCCTTCACCTGTTTTCCGAAGATCTTTGAATTTGTGGATATATGTTTTGATGACATTGGAAACAATTGCGTTCGCAACTTCAATATTATAGGTATGGCTGCTTCGGTTGCGATCCCTGATCATCTCCATCCACGCTTCTCCATCAGCAATCAAGCCCACAGCAAAAGCTGCACGGACGGTATCTTTCGAACCAAACAGCTGCTGCGTGCCTTGATCTTTGAGATAATCGCGAAGCACATTCCAGCCTAACTCATGCGTGTTTGCGAAGGAGTGGATCAGACCTTGCTTCTCCAATTCACTCAGGGGCCTTTGGTCAGCTAAAGAGACAGCTGCATCCAATTGTGAAAGAGCCCGAGTAAAACTTGCTAGACGCTGAGTCCAGCGGAGACCTTGATCTGTTTCCATACTACCATGTCCTCCTGTTTTTCAGCTTAGTATGACATATATAGGGCTTTCCCACAATTTTCCTGTTCTGCATAGCTTTGCAGGCTTGGACCCCTCTTTTCCCCGGTTCATCTGCATTTTCTCTATCCAACAATACACTAAAGGTTCTTACTATCTTATCAGTATACCTTACAAGGTATATTTACAATGTTAACCCTGTAGGGTATATTCTACAAGTGATACTACTCTTTGGAGGTCCCATGGAACATCTTATACTTACCCCAGACCAGCTTACGGTCGCCCTACGAAACCGTCGAAAAACGTTGGCCCTCACTCAGGCAGAAGCTGGGGTAAAAGTCGGCCTGCTCCCCAAGACAATCTCAGCCCTTGAGAATGATCCTGAGCGATGTACCCTCGACAGTTTCCTGAAGCTCCTGTCTGCTCTTGATCTCGAATTGACCTTGAAACCGAAACCTGCCCGCTCTGATGATTCACCGAAAGGAGAGTGGTAACATGAACAACTCTTTGGATGTCTGGATGATTGGTGAACTTGTTGGTAAGTGGAGGCAAGAACCAAGGAATAGCCATGTATTCAGATTCCTGGATTGCCAGTCCTTCGGTACGTCCCCTTTCACTCTCTCTACCCTTGAGTCCAGCTTCCAAGACTTTGCAAGGGCAACAGATTGAAGACTTCTTTGACAACCTTTTGCCTGATAATTCTGACATCAGACAAAGAATCCAGCGTCGGTTTAGCTGTAGGACGACTTCAGCTTTCGATCTGTTAGGTAAAATTGGCAAAGACTGTGCGGGTGCCTTACAACTGTTGCCTGAAGGCAGTGTCCCTCCTAATATCCATA
>CAYSIH010000157.1:0-4490 GCA_964431005.1 uncultured Sphaerochaeta sp.
AAACGCGAGAAGGATAAGAAATAAGAGATGGCTAAACTTTTGAGAAAGAGCCCTCCCCAGCGAAAGAAAGAGACCATTACATCCGGCAATGCCGTCGATGTGCTTGGCTCCGAGTTTCGCATGCAAAAGGAGAAGGTGCTCAGTACTCTCAGGAGCGTAGGAATTAATCTTGAAGGATCCAGTTCTGCAGAAGAGATGGACCTCTACCGTGAGGTTGTCGCCTGTAAGGTTGGAGACTTCTCCCGGTTCAAAAGTGGAAATGAGCCATATTTGGCTAAGTTGGATGAACAACTACGCGCCTTTGATGAAATTTATGTGGATACTGCGCCCATTATCCAGGAGGACTGGTTTTTGCATTTTGTTTCCAATGCAGAGCTGATACTCAAGCGGCGCAAGAAGAAACTGCTTGTCCTAGAGAAGACCATGGAGGAGCTCCATGGCCTTAAGGACAATCCCGAAAAAGATAAGGATGTCCGGGTCCGCTCAACCATTAGACCCGACCTATTACGATTCCTTGCCCGAAAAGGCATTGTGCGCATCGGTGATACTGGAAGCACCGGTATAGCTGATGACCACCTGGTGGAACTGTTTGCCAGTATCGGCAATTCCAAGAATCTGATGCTTATCACACAAGACCGTGAGTTGAGTGAACGAATTGTTGCCCTTGCCCATAAGCTTGAACAGGAACCGAGCAGGCCTCCTAAGCTGCCCTGGTGGAAGAAATTGTTTGGGACAGCCGAAGGGCGCGCGCCTGTTTCTCGTAGGATGGTCGTTTGTAAGCTTGTTGAAGAGGGGAAACTGAAACGCTGTTATGTCTGCCCTGAGTGTGAAGAGAGCTACTATGACGAGCTGGTTGACTGTGAGGGGTTTGTACTCTGTAGCCGTTGCTATATTGATCTTAAGGAAAAAGAGGCAAAGCAGGTAGCTGCCAATGATCTGAAGCGTGAACTGGAGTTGAAAAAGGAAGAGTCCAGACAGAAAAGGCTTCGTGAAGAAGCTTTAGCAAAAGAACAGATGAAACCTGCATACACCGTCGAAAAGGCGCTTGAACGAAGAAGGAAGAAGTTCTGGCTTATCTTTAGCCTTGTGGTGGTCATCGTGATCCTGTTGGCTGTTGAAATTTACATTATTGCAGTATAGCCGACCAAGGCTAGTGCTAAGAACAGCTTTGGTCCCATTGGGCTGACGAAAGATTGAAAGAAAGAAAAGAAAGAAATAAAGTATGGAAACACAAAGAACCGCTGCCTCAGGGTAGCGGTTCTTTGTTGGCTAGGGAGAGAAATTTTAGGTTGCATGTAGGTTTCCCCTTCTCTAGGATGGTGTATGGTTGGGCTGCACACAGGTTGTTGGTCACTTCTCGTCCTTGATCCTCAACAGCTTTGCGTTGATAGCCACGATTATGGTGCTCAAGGACATCAGGGCCGCCCCTAGGGCAGGACTGATGACGATTCCTTGGTTGTAGAGGACTCCTGCAGCCAAGGGGAGTGCTAAGGCGTTATAAGCTGTAGCCCAGATGAGGTTTTGCACTATCTTGGAGTAGGTAGCCTTGGCAAGCTTGAGCAGGTTCACTATATCCAGGGGGTCGCTCTTAACCAGGATTATGTCTGCGGTCTCAATAGCCACATCAGTTCCTGCTCCAATTGCGATGCCAAGGTCTGCAACAGCTAGGGAAGGGGCGTCGTTTACTCCATCCCCGATCATGGCAACACGCTTGCCGCCTTTTTTCAGCTCTTGTATCTTAGCAGATTTGTCCTCGGGCAGCACTTCTGCAAGTATAGTTTCTATGCCCAACTTTTCTCCTACATATGAGGCAACTCTCCGGTTGTCCCCGGTGAGCATAATGGTTTCTATGCCCATACCTTGTATTGTTGCAATCGCTTTTTGAGCATTGTCATGCAACTGGTCGGCTAGGGCAATGAACCCTTGTAGGGTGTGGTCCTCTAGGACAAAGACAACGGTCTTGCCCTGCTTGGCCAGCTTTTCATAGGCTTTTTCGTCAAACGCAATGTTTTCAGCTTTCAGGTAACCAGGACTGACTACATGTATCATCTTATTGTTTATGACAGCTTCCAACCCTTTGCCGGGTAGGCTCTTGTAGTCTGAGACTTTTTTGACCTTGATGGAGAGCTCTTCCCCCTTTCGGACAATGCCTTGGGCTATCGGGTGTTCGCTATTTACTTCTACTGAGTAGGCAGTGCTGAGCAGTTGTTCTTCTGTAATGTCGATTGGATGCATGTCAGTAACCCCAAACTCCCCTTTTGTAAGGGTGCCTGTCTTGTCAAAGACTATGGCATCAATATTTCTCGCCTCTTCAAAGGCAAGGCGATCCCTGATCAGGAGTCCGTTCTTTGCTGCGATGCTGGTGGACATGGAGGAGACTAGGGGTATTGCAAGACCCAGAGCATGAGGACAGGAGATGATGATAACCGTTACAGCTCGCTCAATGGAGAAGGCTAGGTCGCCTCGAATGAACATCCATGCAGCGAAGGTAATGGTTCCAGCGCTTGCCGCGATGTAGAACAGCCATTTCGCGGCACTATCTGCCAATCGCTGGTTTTTTGATTTGGAGGCTTGTGCTTCCTCAACAAGTCGCTTGACTTGGGAGAGGAATGTGTCGTCCCCAACTTTGCTGACGGTGAACTTGAGCAGGCCATCACCATTGAGGGAGCCTCCGATGACCTCATCTCCTTCTGTTTTTGCAACAGGCACGGATTCTCCGGTTATCATAGCCTCGTTGATTTCAGATTTTCCTTCAAAGATTTTTCCGTCAATGGGGATCGTCTCCCCAGGTTTTACCAGTATTGAGTCGCCAGCTTTCAGCTCTGTCACTTCAACATCGACGGTGGATCCGTCCTTCTTAATCAAGTGAGCCTCTTCAGGCAGAAGCTTGAGTAGTTCATCCAAAGCCCTAGAGGCCCCCATCACTGATTTCATCTCTATCCAGTGCCCCAGAAGCATGATTGCTACCAGCGTTGCCAGTTCCCAAAAGAAATCAGTGCCTTCTAGAAAGAATGTAGCGGCACTGCTGTACAGGTATGCGATGGTGATGGCGAAGGCTATAAGGGTCATCATAGCAGGGGTTCGCTCTTTTAGTTCGTCTCTTGCTCCAGTAAGAAAGGGTTTGCCTCCGTAGAAAAATAGAACCGTAGAGAGGGCAAACAGGATGTATGAGGAACCTGGGAAGGTCCAGTCGACTCCCATCAGCGAATGAATCATCGGCGAAAGCAGGAGTATTGGAACAGTAAGGGCCAGTGATATGAAGAATCGACGTTTGAAGTCCTGGACCATCATGGCATGATGGTCGTGACCCTGATGATTATGTTGTTGGCTTTCATGGGTATCAGTATGCCCTTGGTTTGCTTTGCTAGGGTCTTTTTGGGTTTTTTTCATACGAGTCTCCTCTTTGTTAAGAAAGAGGGAGAGAAGCAAGATGATTAAAACCAAGATTGAGGCAAGCTCTGCATGACTATCTATTTGCTATTTTCCGACTCCTTCTTTGTCAAAGTATAGTAGCGTAGTGGGAGAAAGGCAAATAGGTGAGAAGGTACATATAGCAACTATATAAAGATACAAGGAGCCCTGAATGATGTATGGAATTGGTCTTTGATATGATTCCCCTAAGGTTTACCTTGTAGAAGGGAAAATACCCATTTTGAAGACACTTGCTTACAGGGAATGGGGAGAATACTAGCAATAAATCTAACTTTTTAGAGAGTGTATAATTGATCGAAGTTTTCATATTTCACTATATGAGAAAGAAATAGTGTATACTAAAACTAACAGTATGCAGTAGACTAGAAGAGGTAAGGAGCAGGGCCCTGCTCGACTAGAGAGAAACAAGCTCACACCCAAAAGAGGATTATATATGGCTAAGAGAAAAACTCGATCTGATTGTCAAGTTGGAACTTTTGAGAAAAAACACGGTTTACCCCCGGGGACTATCAGAAATAAAGACGGGAAAGATACACGATCAGACAAACTGATAGGTACCATCAGAAGAGAAGATGAAGAAGAGAAGAAATAATTTGGGATTGCTTCTGAATACTCGTTATGAGCGTATGCCTCTGTGATTTACAGCAAGATAATCTTGCACATTGATGCATTGGCTTCAACAGTTCATATTTTGTGGTAACACGAATAAAAAAAGAATCACTTGCATGAGTGTCTTGCAAGTGATTCTTTTTTGCCCCGAGGGCGATTCGAACGCCCGACCCCTTCCTTAGGAGGGAAGTGCTCTATCCAGCTGAGCTATCAGAGCGGATGCGTTCCGATAATAGCAATAAAGGGGAGCGTGTTCAAGGGGATGGCGAAGATTTGTCGTAGTGATATTTTTCTTATTTTAGGGATTTTCTGGTGATTGATTGGATTTTTTGCAGAAAAGAGAGAGAGCCTCCAGATTACACTAATCAGATCCCGCTTCTAGAGAATATGGGGTGTGCATAGTTGATGATGCAACGAATTTATGGAAAAAAGCGGAATTTTCCTTTATA
>CAYSIH010000158.1:0-4452 GCA_964431005.1 uncultured Sphaerochaeta sp.
TAAGGGGTTTTACATGTTAGAAGGAATTTTCGTAGATGGCCTGGTCTTCTCGCTTATGGTCATTGGCATTCTCATCTCCTATAGGATTTTGGATTTCGCTGATTTGACTTGCGACGGATCGGTAGCAACAGGGGCTGCAGTGGCAACCATGGCTATCGTCAACGGACTGCCAATATCTTTTGCTCTGCTGCTCTCCTTTATTGCAGGCGTTCTCGCAGGCATGGTGACGGCAGCCATCCACAACAAACTGAAGATTCCCGGCCTCTTGGCAGGAATCCTCACCATGACGATGCTGTACTCCATCAATCTGCGCATCCTAGGCAACAAGGCCAACGTCCCTCTGTTGCGTGTCGAGACCCTCTACTCAAAGCTTCCCTCTTTCTTCACCACCCTTTCGCCGGAGTGGGCATCCCTTATAGGGACGCTCGCGGTGGTCTTGTTTGTAAAGGTACTCATCGACATTTTCTTCCGCACCGATCTGGGAGTCTCCATGGGAGCAATGGGAGGCAACGAGCAGATGGTCATAAGCCAGGGCATCAACCCTGAAATGCTCAAACTCATGGGTATAGGACTATCCAACGGCCTCATAGCCCTTTCTGGAGGATTGCTTGCCCAGTACCAAGGTTTTGCAGATGCCAACCTCGGCCAAGGCATGATCGTCCAGGGCCTTGCCGCCATCATGCTTGGAGAGTTCCTATTCTCCACCAACAGGATATCGCTGCTTACCTTGCGTGCCATCTTTGGCGCCATCATGTACAAGGCCCTGATGTTCTTTGGAAGAAAATACGGCTACCTGATTCATATAACGCCCAATGACTTCAAGATGCTTACAGGTATCCTGGTCATCGCTTCCCTCTTCATTGCCCAGACCAGAAGCCTCGCTTCCTCCAAAGGCGCGAAGAAAAAAGCCATTGCCCGCTCGATAGCAAAACATGAAGCTATCCTGAAGGAGGAGAACTGATGCTAGAAATAACGAATATGACCAAAGTCTTCTACCCAGGGACTGTCAATGAAAAAATGGCCCTCGATGATGTGAGCCTGCATGTCAACAAGGAAGATGTCATCTGTGTGGTAGGTTCAAACGGATCGGGAAAGTCCACCCTGTTCAACCTGGTCAGCGGGACCTACCCCCTCACCAGCGGCAAGATAATCTTCGATGGTAATGACGTTACCAACAGCGCTGAGTACAAACGGGCAATGACCATAGGAAGGATCTTCCAGGACCCCACCAAAGGCACCGCTGCCAACATGTCCATTGAGGACAATATGATTACAGCCGCAACCAAGGGCATGAAGGGGTTGCGCATTAGCCTTAACAACGAGAAACGTGAGATGTTCCGCCGCCTGCTGGAACCCATCGGGCTGCAAGATAGGCTGAAGGATAACGTAGGACTGCTCTCAGGTGGCCAGCGACAGGCTCTCACACTTCTTATGACGGTAATGAGCAAACCCAAGATGGTCCTCCTAGATGAACATACTGCAGCACTGGACCCCCGCAATGCGCAGATAGTCATGGCCCTGACCGAGCGCTACATCAAAGAGTACAAGCTCACCGCCCTCATGGTGACACACAACATGCAGTTTGCCATTGATTTCGGTAACCGCCTCATCATGATGGATGAGGGGACTATCATCTTAGATGTTACCGGGGAAGAGAAGTCCAAGCTTACCGTCAACAAGCTGGTCAGGCTCTTCAAGAACCTGAGGAACAAGACGTTCGACAGCGACCAAGGTCTTCTGACAAAAGACTAGAGATAAGTGGCGGAGGGTCTCATCCAATGACCCTCCTTTTCCTAAAGTTCTTCATCCCTTTCATGGGAGCCGAGGTTTTGTCAGTGAAAAAAGCAGAACGCCGATCTTTGGAAGAACCCCTGTTCTCCCGTCAGTTTCTTCTTATGCTCATCTTGCCTCTTGTCGCAGAGCAGTTTCTAGCCGTTACCATCGGCATGGCCGATACGGTGATGGTAGCCTCCGTTGGAGAGGCAGCAGTAAGTGCCGTCAGCATCGTCGACGGCATATCCTTTCTCATTATCCAACTCTTTGCCGCCTTTGCCACCGGAGGTGCTGTCGTAGCCAGCCAGTACTTGGGAAGACGGGACAACGCCTCGGCCAATGATGCGGCCAAACAGCTGTTCATCCTCTCCTTGGTGGTCTCAACCTTCCTGCTTATCCTCTGTATTCCCTTGCGCAGGGAGATCATCGTCCTTATTTTCGGCAAGCTGGATGCGGATGTGCTTGCCAACAGCACAACATACTTCCTTTACATTCTCCTCTCCTTGCCATTTCTCGCCTCCTACAACGCCTGTGCAGCCCTGTTCCGCTCCATGGGAAACAGCAAGATTTCGCTCATAGTGAGCACCCTGATGAACTTAACCAACATAGTGGGCAACGCCTACTTCATCTTTGCTCTGAGCCTAGGGGTCACTGGAGCTGCCCTTGCCACCCTACTGAGCCGTATGGTCGCAGCCATCATCATGGTCATTCTGATAAGCAACAAGAAGAACATCATCTACATTCGCAAGATATGGAAGTTCGAATGGCACTGGGAAAAGGTTAAGAAAATCCTCAAGATTGGCGTACCTACAGGCATTGAGGGGAGCATGTTCCACATCGGGCGGCTGATGGTACAGGGCTTCATAGCATCATTTGGGACCGTTGCTCTTGCCTCCAATGCGATTGCCGGCTCGGTCTCCTCCTTGGCCAATATCCCCGGAGGTGCCATCAATATGGCGTCCATCACCATCATAGGCCAAAGCCTGGGAGCAAAGAAACCTGAGCAAGCCCTCCATTATGGAAAGTGGCTGCTCTTACTGACATATGGATCTGTGGGCATCATAACCATTCCCATCTTCTTCTTCGCCCCCCAGATAGTACATATCTTCAGCCTCTCAGGCGAAGCATCGGTCCTAGCGAGCAATATCATCAGGACCGCTATGGTAGCAACCGCCCTCATCTGGCCTATAGCCTTCACCATCCCGAACTTCCTCAGAGCGGCAGGGGACGTGAAGTACACTATGATCGTCTCCATGTTTACCATGTGGGTCTTCCGAGTGGGATCAAGCTATGTGCTCTCCTTCATGTTTGGCTTTGGCGTCTATGGGGTATGGTTTGGCATGTACATCGATTGGGTCTTCCGTGGATTGCTGTTCGTAATTCGATTCCTACGGGGGAAATGGCGAACAATAGAGGTGATCTGAGCGAACGCACCTTTGCACTATCTGGCAAACAGTATGATCAGAATTCTTTTACCCTTGTTATAAAATCCTATCAACTCTAAGATAGGGATGAGGTTGCTGTTTGTGAAAAAACTTTCCCATCGGTCAATAGGAGAACCTTTGTTCTCCCGCCGGTTCCTGTTTATGCTCATCGTACCCTTGGTAGCAGAGCAATTCCTTGCGATAACCATCGGCATAGTCGATACGGTGATGGTCGCTTCGGTTGGGGAGGCTGCGGTGAGCGCTGTCAGCATCGTCGACAGCATCTCCCACCTGATGGTACAACTTTTCGCCTCCTTTGCCACAGGGGGCGCTGTAGTTGCCAGCCAGTACTTGGGAAGGAAAGACCAGGCTGCGGCCAATGACGCAGCAAAACAGCTGTTCATCCTCTCTTTGAGCGTGGCCACACTGTTGCTCATCCTCTGCATGCCGATACGAGAGCTCATCATATCCTTCATTTTTGGATCGATCGAAGTTGATGTTCTTACTAACAGTACCATCTACTTCAGCTACATACTTTTGTCCTTACCATTTCTAGCCTCCTACAATGCCTGTGCGGCCCTGTTCCGCTCCATGGGCAACAGTAAGGTGTCGCTTATCGTCAGCACCCTGATGAACATAACCAACATAGTGGGCAACGCCTTCTTCATCTTCGTCCTCGATATGGGCGTGGGGGGAGCCGGCCTTGCCACACTCTTGAGCAGAGTGCTTGCTGCCACCATCATGGTTGTCCTGATAAGCAACAAGGACAACATCATCTTTATCCATAAGATATGGAAGTTCGAATGGCACTGGCATAAAGTAAAGAAGATTCTCCAAATTGGTATCCCCACAGGCATTGAGGGGAGCATCTTCCACATAGGACGCCTTATGGTGCAGAACTTCATCGCATCCTTCGGTACGGTAGCCCTTGCAGCAAATGCAATAGCCAACTCGGTTGCCTCCTTGGCAAACATCCCAGGCAGGGCGATCAACATGGCATCGATTACCATCATAGGACAGAGCCTGGGAGCTAAAAAACCTGATCAGGCATCTTACTACGGCAAAAGGCTGCTCTTCTTGGCATATGCCTCCATAGCAATGATCACCGTCCCCATCTTCATCATAACGCCCTCTATAGTTAACATCTTCAACCTTTCACAAGAGGCGACCATCTTGGCGAGCAACATCATCAGGACAGCAATGGTGGCAAGCACCCTGATCTGGCCATTTTCCTTTACCATACCCAACTTCCTCA
>CAYSIH010000159.1:0-4436 GCA_964431005.1 uncultured Sphaerochaeta sp.
ATAATTCCAATAAACCCTCTTTTATTCTCACTGATACAGAAAATAGTGCTTCTTCAAGTTCAGCAAATGCTTGCACAAGATTTTATCCTGTCCAGATGGTATGATTAGGGACCTTGGGAGATGGGGATATAGATCGGTATTCTACAAAAAAAGGGGTAACACATAATGGACACAGACATTAAACGGGCATTGATAACCGGTGGATCAAGGGGTATCGGCTTTCAAATTGCTAAAAAACTCACAGAACACGGCATAGATGTCTGCATTGCAGGCAGAAATACTAAACGTCTGGCAGAAGCAAAAGAGCTGTTGCTAGAGACTCCCCTCACAGGCGAGGTACATACCATCCAAATAGATCTGGAAAAGCCAGAAGCCCCAGAACAGCTTATTCGGGAGGCAGTTGAAAAACTGGGCTCTCTGGATCTCTTGGTCAATAATGCAGGGATTTGCCTCACCTTGCCAATGGAGAGGACAAGCATGGAGGATTGGGATAGCATTATGCATATCAATGCACGCGCGCCCTACTTTCTTTGCCAGCATGCCCTACCTTGGTTGCGAAAGTCCCCAGTACCGACAATAATCCAGATTGCGTCAGTGGTTGGGCATGACGGCTACGAGTCACAGAGTGCCTATGCAGCATCAAAGCACGCACTTATAGGGTTCACCAAAGCTTTTTCCAAAGAGGTCCAGCATGAAGATATCCGAGTGTACACCCTCTCCCCTGGTGGGGTAGCAACGCCCATGATTAGCGAAGCCAGGCCGGATCTGGACACTTCAGACCTGATCGACCCCACTGAGATCGCAGATCTTGTCTGGTATATCCTCACCCACCGAGGAAATGCAATGATAGACCACCTTATGATAAGAAGGGCCAATAAGACTGCCTGGGCCTGATAGTTGATGCCTACCGATATGCTTTGATGTTCTCTTTATGCTCTTCATAGGTTTTGGCAGGATAGAGGCGTTTGTCCAATCCATGCAAGTAGTAGAAGTATGGACTTTCCAAAGGAAACAGGGCAGCTTCTACAGCAGCCTTAGAAGGAGAGCAGATACCCGAAGGAGGAAGACCTACCTTCCTTCGGGTATTATAGGGAGTCTTGGTCTCCAAGGCCTTTTTGGGAATGGGGTTCTTCCAGTCATCGATCTCGTAGCGGGTAGTGGCGTCGATGCCCAACGGCTCTCCTGCCTCAAGACGGTTGTAGATGACCGAAGCTATAAGGGGCATCTCCTCAACGTTCTGTGTTTCTGCCTGGATCATTGAGGCTATTATCAAAACCTGTTCCAAGCCCCATAACGAAACCTGCTCAGAGCCCAAGTGAGGTTGCACAGCTTCCAGCATGGAGGAGAACATCGCCTCTGCAAGGGATGAGGCTGTATTGTCTTTCGAAACCACATACGTCCCGCTGAGCAACCACCCTTCTGCAAATGAGAGCGAGTATTCATCTGCAAGCACCTCTGCAGCTTTGAGAAACTCATTTTTCTTGGCATATCCACGGTTAGCCAGATACCGATCAATAGATGCTAGGGTAAAGGAAGGGCTCACCTCCAGAACAATCTCAGAAGCCTTTGCACTCAGAATCCGTGCTACAGCCTCATACTCCATCCCCTTCTCCATAATGAAGGTGCCACTACGCAAGGTGGTAGCAAGATTGTTACTGATGAAATACTGCAATATAGCCTGATCATCATCAACCACCCCTTCTTCCTTGAGCAACAGACTCACCGCCTTAGCACTCATGCCCGGAACGATGGTCAGTTCAACATGAGGGACGGCCAAAGCTGAAGCAACATACCTGCCCACAGGCCCAACCTCTTGGTGGAAGGTGAAGAATAGGGCTAGGACACAGACAACAAAAGCGATGAGGAAGACAGGGGCTCGCAAGCGAAAGGCCAGCGAGGGACGATAGCCCTTCCTTGATCCAATTTTAGGAGGGACGACCTTGGCTCTCTTTTTTACAGGGGCTTTGGCTCTTGGAGTAGGAGCCTTCCTAGCTGATTGTTTTTTCTGGGTTTGAGTTTTAGGCTTTACAGCTGGTTTTTTTGGTGCTGGGTCCGACTTCTTGCCTACAGTCTTTGGTTTTGAAGCTTGCCCCTTCGCCTTTTTTTCAGGCTTAGAAGCCTGTTTTGTTGGTGCTGACTTCTTCTCATCACTCTCTTTGAGTTCACCTGGAATATTTACACTCGCCCTAGATGTGGAGACAGAGGGTTTTTTCCTTGTTGAGGAAGCTACAGCTTTTCCTTCAGACTTTCCCCCATCGAGGACCACAGCCATTCTATTGACATTGGCTTTCTTGGCGGGCTCTTTTTTCTCTTTGGTCGTCTTATTGGATTGTTCACTCATAATCTTGGAGCATCTTCTTTGGGCTAAGCAAAGTTATCCTCTCTCTCTTGCGTGCAATGGAGAGTTCCACTTGAGAAATTTGCTTGTTACTCTGCTCTATCTGGGTACGCAGATGGAGTATTTTCTGATTTTCCAACTCAATCTGGGCCTGTAGTTCCTCAACTTTCATCAGGTTTTGTAAGCCTAAAATATCCTTTTCGAGCCTTGCAACCCGATTTAGGTGCAAGGTTATCTGCTCCATCAAGGCCATGGAAGCGGAACCTATCTGTTGGGAAGAGGCATTCTGATTGAGCTTTTCATATAATGCCTTGCCATAAAGGAAACTTACTTTTGTCCTCTGTTTCTCCATCTCCCTTAACTGAATCCTGCTACTTTCCAGTTGGTTTTTCGGACTTTCTTTCTCCTGTGAACGCAACTTGGCTACAGCACTGTGGTGAATATCCAACTCCTGTTGCAAAGCCTGCTCCCGTTTCTTGAATTGGGTAAGTTCTGCAACAAGACTCTCCTTACCCACTCCAGGAAGGTCAGCCTCACATCCAAGGTTGGCGAGTCTGGCCCCAGCCTTCATCAAAAGGGAGGGCATCTGCTTGCGACTGTGTTGCAAACGCATATGTAAAAAAGTGCATTGCAAGTTTGTCAACGCACCCTTCTGGGCTTTGCAATCCTCCAAGGCATCCTGCAACTTCCTGATCATTTGATGATGATCGGCAAACAGGGGCGTGCATGTCTCATCCAGGTAATCAGGCAGGGAGTCAGAGCCAAAAGCTTCGTAGGCAATAGCACCAAGGCGCCCATGAAGGCTCTTTCTAGGACCCTTTAGCGCCCTGATATCTGCTTCGATCTGCTGTATCTTACGCGATCGGTCCTCAACCTGGCTGATAAAGCCCTGTATCCTTTCATAGGTCTGCTTCGCTTCCTCATAGTGCGAATCCACTTCCATAAACTGATTAAACTCGTCCGCGGCAAATCCAAGGGGTGTGATCTGCTCGATCAGGGCAATGCTGAAGCCCAGTTCAGCATACAGTGCATGCAGGTCTCTGCGATGACTCTCGATCTCCTTCTGTTTTTGTTGTATCTCAGCTTGAAAGGTTCCCATAGCACGATAGTATCACAAACAAAGCACCCTAGGCAAAGAAAGAAACAGCCCCAAAAGCCCTAAATCCTTACATTTCCTTGACAAGAGTATGAGCTGTTGGGTATTCTGAGTCAGACTGCTCAGGGATGGGGAGAATACATGCCCTTACCCTGATAGCCTTGGAAGAAGTTTATTTTGCACGTGCCAGTGTGTACTTCTTTCTTGTAAAGTGCGACCGCATGTAACGGTATCCACTTGATTGCCCATGGCGTTTTCCTTGCTGTGGGCACTGAGGCAGGCTCATACAGAGCTCCTGATTCCTATCCCGCGGCCGGGAGAAGACAGGACTGCCACACATTAGGAAACACAAAGCTCTCACAACCCGCTGGCAAGGGTCAGAAGAGCAATCGATTATCTAAGGAGATATGCTCATGGCAAATGACAACAAGAGCAACGCAAGTGAAGAGGACCTACTTATAGGGACCATTCAAGTACTTGCAGGAAAAACTAAGGCCGACCCCAATCCAGAAGAGCTGGAACAGCTCAAGCGCCTCATCAAGAAAAACGTACCCTTCACCCTACGCAGTTATTTCATGGCTTACTTGCTTCGCGAAATGCTCAATGCAAATAGCCCAAAAACAAGGACTGCAGCACCACAGAAGGGACCTAGCCCCAAACAAGGACAAAGGAGCCCCAAGGCAGAAGGAAAGAAACAGGAGAGACCTGCTCCGAAGAGACGGGAAGAGAAACCCCTACCAGAAGGTGCAAGGACCCTGTATCTCAACATTGGCAAAATGAAACGCCTGTATGCAAAGGAACTCTCCCTCCTCCTCCAAAAAGAGCTTGAGATCACCCGAGAGGACATTTTCAGTCTCCGTATCCATGACAAGTACTCTTTCATCTCAATGACTGAAGAGAACTGCGAAAAGGCTATAGCAAAACTCAACGGCATGGACATCAGAGGTCGCACTGCAGCCGTCAGTTATTCCAACAAGGAGTAGATTGTGTTCGTAGAACGGA
>CAYSIH010000160.1:0-1918 GCA_964431005.1 uncultured Sphaerochaeta sp.
TCAAATCCTTCGTAGCCAATCGAACTCCTTAGTGTTTTCAGTGAAATCACGGTGTTAATGGGGATAGCCAGCTACTGATAGCCAGCATGGTCAAATATACCATAAGCATTAGCCTATGTCAAAGTACCGCCCCTTCTCATGCGAAAAAAGCCACCCGAACTCACTTCGGATGGCTTCTCCAAATATAAGATGGTTATGCCTGATTAGCAGAACCCAAAACGTTCTTATTCTTATGCATATACATTTTCTTCAGCTCTGTTCTGGCAGGGCCGAGGTACTTGCGAGGATCAATCTCACCAGGGTTTTCAGCCAGAACCTTGCGAATCATGCCTGTCATTGCCAAGCGTCCATCGCTGTCGATGTTGATCTTGCATACAGCACTCTTGCTTGCCTTGCGAAGCTGCTCCTCAGGAATCCCTACGTTATCTTTGATGTTGCCACCAAATTCATTGATCATGTTCACATATTCCATAGGAACAGAGGAAGAACCATGCAATACGATGGGGAAGCCAGGAAGGATCTTCTCAATCTCTTCTAGGATATCGAAGCGTAGTGGAGGGGGAATAAGAACGCCCTCAGCGTTACGTGTGCACTGCTCGGGCTGGAACTTATTGGCTCCATGGCTTGTTCCAATGCTGATGGCCAGTGAATCGACTCCGGTTTTGGAGACGAATTCAAGGACCTCTTCCGGCTTGGTGTAGTGGCTGACTTCTGAAGATACATCATCTTCAATACCTGCGAGAACACCAAGTTCGCCTTCGACTGTGACGTCAAACTTATGCGCATAATCAACAACACGCTTGGTCAGGGCGATGTTTTCTTCAAATGAGAAGTGTGAACCATCAATCATTACAGAAGAGAAGCCGTTGTCGATGCACTCTTTGCATGTCTCAAAGCTGTCGCCATGATCAAGGTGCAGCACTATGGGAATCTCAAAGCCAAGTTCTTTGGCATATTCTGTTGCACCACGGGCCATGTTACGCAGTAGGTTCATGTTTGCATAATCGCGTGCACCCTTCGAAACCTGAAGAATGACGGGGGATTTAGTTTCTACACAAGCCTGTATGATGGCCTGAAGCTGTTCCATGTTATTGAAGTTATATGCAGGAATGGCAAAGCCACCCTTTACTGCTTTAGCAAACATGTCTCTGGTATTTACCAGACCGAGGTCCTTATAGGATGTCATAAAATTGCTCCTTCTAGAAAGTAAGGTGTTTATTCCCTATAAATTTACTCAATCTAAGAGAACAGGTCAACCAGCATGGCTCAGATTATATGCTAGGGGGAAGAACTTGAATGCTAATGCACTCCTTTATTCAAGGAACAGAGCGAAATTAGTCTCAAGCTGCATGATAAGTCTATCCATATCGAGTCCTAGCAGGGAGGAGGCAGCTTCATAGATATGAATCATATGCAGTGGAGTATTGATTTTTCCTCTCATAGGAGTCGGACTCAAATAGGGGCTGTCGGTCTCCAAAAGAATATGCTCAAGGGGTACAGCCTTGAAGATATCTCTCATTTCACTGTTGGCCTTATAGGTGAGCGGTCCTGCAAAGGAGATGAACATACCCTTGGAGATTGCTAGCAAGGCAAGTTCTTTCGAACCTTGGAAGCAGTGCATGATACCCCTTCTTGAAAAGACGCGGCCTTCCAGTAAGGCAGCCATCTCGTTATCAGCTTCCCTGCTGTGGATGATGACAGGTAGGTCCATTTGTTCTGCCAAATCCATCTGAAGGATGCATAGCTCCTGCTGGCTCTTCTTTGTCCCGTAGTCCCAATGGTTGTCCAACCCTATCTCCCCTATGGCGCACGCCTTGTTCTGTAGCAGGGAAGAAGCGAGCACATCAAGCTGTTCGGTAACTGGTCTTTGGCCAGAGGCGACACCCCACGGTCCAATGCCCGCACTCAAGTGGATAGA
>CAYSIH010000160.1:2018-4339 GCA_964431005.1 uncultured Sphaerochaeta sp.
GGTGGGTATCTGGACATAGGGCTGCACGATACCATCAAGGATATGTTTGTCAACTTCATCGGAGCCTTGGTCTTCTCCATAGGTGGCTACTTCTATGTGAAAAATCGCAAGGAGTCATCGTTTGTCATGCACTTCATCCCTACTTTGCAAGCAGAAGGCGCTGAGGAAAAAAAACCTCCCAGAAGTGATTCAGCACAGAATAAAACAAAGAAGCATCGATCTAAAAGGGCTCAACGCAAGGTTGCCAAGAGAGATGCAAAACAGAAAAAGATTTCTAAAGAAACTCCATAAAACCGTATACTCAGGCAGAATTCCTCACCAATTGTATAGACTTGTTCAAGCTGTCGCGAAGGAAGGTTTTATAGGGCAAGGATTGTGTATACTTTTCTGCCTCAGGAATTTCAGTAAAGAACATATCCGGTGTAGTGAAGGGCCCTAGGTCTTCTTCGATCACCCGGTTCTTCCTGTTCAAGTGATTATTATTCCATTTTTGGGTTAGAGAATTAACATCCAGTGTAGCAATACCATAGCCGTAAAATCCTCCGAAGTGGTAAGGATACTTTCTTAAGATGTTCTCTATATAGGGTTTGTCTATGACGTGCCTGTCAATGGCATACCATCTGTTTTTATAATGAATCTCCACCAAAGCGGCATAGGAGTTTTTAGTTGCAAGTGTTTGTCTGACCTTTGGCAAGAGACCCCGAAATATGACTTTGCGCATTGTCATTGCATAGAAGCGGCAACGCACTCCCACAACCCTGAGTAGGGCCATGAAGAGTGTGCTTTTTGTTATGCTGTCTCCCATCCCTTCAGCGAGCACTTGTGAGGCTCTAAGGGCGCTGTGTCTAGAAAATCCATATGCAATTTCATCGCGTACGAAAGTATAGATTTGTCCTATGAGTTCATCATGGTCTTTGTTTGAGTTCCAACCATTGTTTAGGATGAGTTGTGCAATAGTAGGATGCCGATAGTCCAGAAGATAGCTAGGCTCCAGATATGTTGAAGCCTCTTGTTTCTTTTTCATGTGTTTTCCCTTCACATAAAGTCATCTGCTTATCAAGTTCCAGGTGCATGAAACGTACGATATGATGACTCGAAAATGTATGGCGCCTACCATACTCTTTTGTAAGGATGAGGGCAATACCAAAAAATGGTAAGTAGAGCAAGAATAGTATGAACATGATAGTTCCCATGGTATTCTTCTTTCAGAAGGAGCGTCTGCATGAAGCGAGCTGCACTGATCTATTATTCGATCGATGGTCATACTCACTTGGTTGCCCAGAAGATGAGCAAATACCTTGATTTCCCTGTCATACGCTTGAGGTTGCAGAAGGAGTTTTCAACGACAAACAAGTTCCTCAAGTACTTCTGGGCAGGTAAAAGCTCTGTCTTCCATGACAAGCCCCTCCTGGCAAACGAGATGATAGACCTCACCTCTATCGACACCCTGGTCATCGCAACCCCTGTCTGGGCTGGAAACCTCAGTTCCCCTGTCCGTTCATTTCTTGCAAGGTATGCTCCTGAGGGTAAGCAGGTCTATCTGGTTGCCACCAATAGTGGAGGAACGTTTGAGAAGTGTTTTGCGACTATGAGGAAACTTCTGCCAACGAGCACCATCAGAGGGCAGATTGGTTTTGTAGAGGTCACAGAGGATACCTATCCCACCCACCACAAGCAGAGGCTTGAGGCTTTCTGTGATGAGATACTGGCACTCCTATTATAACAGTGCAGCCAATGCCATACTCACGAGACTGTAGAGATTTGGGAGGTACAGCAGAGGTGAGAAGAGAAAATACAATTGCCTGCACACGATACCTATACATCAATAGGGGGCGGGATATACCCTCCGGTGGTCCGGAATATCCCGCCGCCACGGATGTGCTGTTGCACTTTTTCCTGCAGGCTTGTAACAGGCTTCCAGGTCAGCACATCGGTATGTGTTGCACCAAAGCCAAAGACCCGTTCGTAGATCTGGGCAGTGGTGAAGGAGACAGGAAACTTGTAAAAGCGGTTCATGAAGTGGCAGATGTTTGATTCAGAATGCAACACCATTGACAGTTCCGGATCAAGCAACCAGGAGTCACAGACAAACAGGGTAGGGCCGAACATCTGTCGAGCCATTGAAAAGGATGCATCTACCAGAGAGGGAGCTAGAGCTTCCCCCTCTGGTATGTGTACAGCAAGGACTGGAGTATCCTGGGAACAGATCAGTTTGAGAGCTGAGAGAGGGACCGAAACGGCTTCGGGTGCGATGGTACCTTTCTTTTGATCGACCTCATGGGCAGAGAGAAAACCCTCAGCAACAGAGCTTCTGGTAGTCC
>CAYSIH010000161.1:0-4305 GCA_964431005.1 uncultured Sphaerochaeta sp.
GTAAAATACTCTGTAACTAATATTAGTAAAAACTATTAAGTCTATTACATATAACAATTTAATTTTATAGCAATCCTAGTTGGCACACTATCTGCAGTTATCTTTGTATAACCCTATGGAGGCAACTGCTCATGAAAACTCATAAAACAATGTTAAACAATAAAAGAAATACTTTAGCCTATGATGATGCAAATATCCTTAGTCTGTACTTGAAGGACATAAGTAGAATTCCCTTGCTCACCAGAGAAGAGGAGATCAGTCTTACAAAACGTGTTGTTGAGGGCGATGAGCTTGCTCGCAAAAGGATGATAGAATCAAACTTGCGTTTTGTAGTAAACGTTGCAAAAAAATATCAGAACCAGGGCTTGCCTCTAATCGATCTCATCAATGAAGGGAATATCGGTCTGATGACCGCCCTTGAGAAGTTTGATCCTGATAAGGGATACCACTTCATCAGTTATGCTGTTTGGTGGATCAGGCAGTCTGTCATGAAGGCTATCAATGAGAAGAGTAGGGCAGTGCGCCTTCCTCTGAACAGGACCAATGAACTCTTACAGATTCAAAAGGCTCAGCGCTCACTGATGAGCGACAACAGCACCGAGGACCCTACTTCAGAGGAAATCGGCACCCTTACTGGATTTGATCCCGATCATGTGGACAACCTGCTGAGCATTAGCCGGGAATTGATCAGCCTTGATGCCCCTGTATTTAACGATACGGGTAGTAACAGCATTGGCGATTTCATCGAGGATGATTCACGATCACCAGAAGACACACTGCTTGACGTAGCCTTAAAGGAAGACATCAATACTGTTCTGTCCACCCTCAGTGATAGGGAGAGAGAGATCCTCGAACTCAGGTTTGGCCTGGTTGGAAAGATTCCGATGTCCCTCAAGGAGATCGGCGAAATCTACAACCTAACCAAGGAGAGAATCCGCCAGATCGAAAAGAAAGCTCTTGAGAGATTGAGAGTCCCACAGAAAAGCAAGATTCTTGAGAATTACATAGCGTAACCAACACCCCTTTTGGTGTGATTATTATAGAAAGAAGAGGCCGGTCAACGAACGTTGTCCGGCCCTCCTTATTTCTGGGCTTAGGTACTGATCTATGAGACTTGTCTCTATCTCCATAATTTAGACCTCATGTGGTGCAAATCATACCTACCCTGTGTTTTTTTCTTAGCAGATGCATCTTTTTTTCACAATTGGAAAGCTGTTTATAATATGGAAGGTATATTTTTATCATGAAAACATAGCCTTAAAGGACAGGTTCTAACGCTTAAAGCCCTTCTTTTTTAGTATCATCTGTCTAAAAATAGGGTGCATAGTGATTTTTTGGATATGTTTCTTTGTAAAAATACAGAAAATAATTGTGGTATACCTCCATTGTAAGGGAGGAAACCTCTTGTTTCTTAATAATAGGAGGGGGAAATTATGGGAAACTTTAATTTTGAAAACTATGTAATCATAGGTGAATTTTTGACGAATAAATGAAATCTTGTTTCATAAATAAAATAGTCAAATATTTATCTAATAAGCAATTGATTCTATTTTTCATACCCATTCAAAACAGATTTTCATTGACATATGCACTTCTAACAGCTACGATTTCAAGGTCTATAATAAGAAATAACAAAGAGGAGTCAATAATGACTAAGAAGAAACCTAAGTATGTCTATTTTTTTGGCTCCGGAGAAGTAGATGGAACCTCCCAGATGAAGGAAATTCTCGGTGGCAAGGGTGCTAACCTTGCAGAGATGACCAGCATCGGACTTCCTGTACCTCCGGGCTTTACTATCAGTACCGAAGCGTGCGCATTTTACAGTGCAAACAATGAAACATATCCTGTGGGGTTGAAAGAAGAGGTGCTAGAAAACCTTGCAAAGTTAGAGAAAAAGATGGGTGCAAAACTTGGGGATGGAAAAAATCCCTTGCTTGTATCGGTTCGTAGTGGAGCCGCCTCATCCATGCCAGGTATGATGGATACAATCCTCAACCTTGGTCTAACCCCCACCTCTGTGCAAGCGTTGATAAAGAAAACAAACAATGAACGGTTTGCTTGGGACAGTTACCGTCGCTTTATCCAGATGTTTGGTGATGTCGTCATGGGAGTCCCTCATGATGAGTTTGAAAGCACCCTACAGACTATGAAGGATGAAAAGGGCGTATCTTTGGATACTGACCTTGATAGCGCTGACCTCCAAGAGCTGATAGCTCGGTATGAAGTGATTTATAAGCGCCATACGGGAGAATCTTTCCCAACAGATCCCATTGACCAGCTTTTCAAGTCTGTTAATGCTGTATTTCACTCTTGGAACAATGAACGTGCCATAAAATACCGACAGATGAATGATATCCGCGGTCTCTTGGGCACTGCTGTCAACATCCAGAGCATGGTATATGGAAATATGGGTGATACCAGTGGTACTGGTGTAGCTTTTACTCGTGACCCTTCAACTGGTGACAACAAGTTCTACGGCGAGTATCTCATGAACGCCCAAGGTGAGGACGTTGTAGCTGGGATCAGGACACCAAAGACTATCGATACACTCAAGGACGTCAATCCAGCTGTGTATCAGCAGTTGGTTGATATCCGTGAAAAACTTGAAAAACACTACCACGATATGCAGGATGTCGAGTTCACCATCCAGGAAGGGACACTGTACATGTTGCAGACCCGTAATGGTAAGCGTACTGTATTCAGCTGGCTGCGTACTCAGGTAGACATGGTCAATGAAGGGCTTATCTCCAAGGAAACTGCTGTAAGCCGCGTTCCTGCCGGTGAATTTGGCAAACTTTTTGCTCCTGTTTTGGATACTAAGAGTATCCGTGACCAGGGGCTTAAAATGTTGACCAGTGGTCTGAATGCCTCTCCTGGAGGAGCATCCGGTCAGATTTATTTCACCGCTGCCAAAGCGGAACAGATGGCTGCAGAGGGTAAGGATGTCATCCTGGTCCGTTCTGAGACCAGTCCTGAAGATATTGGCGGTATGGCTATTTCCAAGGGCATCGTAACCAGCCGTGGTGGCATGACAAGCCATGCTGCGGTTGTTGCAAGGGGCATGGGCTGTCCTTGTGTCTCCGGTGCTGGGGATCTTCGCATTTATGAAGCTAAGAAGTATGTTGAAGTACATGGCACCAGACTCGAAGAAGGTGACTACATGTCCATCGACGGCTTCACCGGTGCAATCTATGGCTCCAAGATTCCTGTGCGTCCTTCAGAAATTGTGCAGGTTCTCAATGGAAATATGAAAGAGTCAGAATCAGCCCTTTTCCAGGACTACACGACCTTCATGGGCTATGTAAACGAATTGAAGACTCTTGGAGTCTATGCAAATGCTGATTCTCCTAATGACACCAAGATGGCTGTCGCCCTTGGTGCTGAAGGTATTGGCCTTTGCAGGACAGAGCACATGTTCTTTGGTGGAAGCCGCATCATGTCGATTCGGAAGATGATCCTTGCCAACAACGTTGTGGAACGTGAGAAGGCTCTTGCTGAGCTTCTTCCTATGCAGCGTCAGGACTTTGAGGAGATTTTCATTGAATTGCATGGTAAGCCTGCTACTGTTCGCTTGCTCGATCCACCTTTGCATGAGTTCCTCCCTAATGACCATACAAGTCGTCACGAACTGGCCTTGCAGATGGGTATTTCAGTTGAGGAAGTGGCACAAAAGTCAGCTTCCCTGCACGAGTTCAACCCAATGCTCGGATTCCGTGGTTGCCGTCTGGCCGTCATCTATCCTGAGATCTTGAGAATGCAGGTAAGGGCCATCATCGAAGCTGCTATCAACGTGAAGCGCAAGGGCTTTGAGGTGCATCCTGAGATTATGATTCCCCTGGTAGGTCACTACAAGGAGTTCGTATACTGCAAGAAGGTCGCCCTCGAGGTAATTGAGGATATATTTAGTGAACAGGGCATGCATGTTGAGTACAAGATTGGTACCATGCTCGAGGTTCCTCGTGCTGCAGTGACTGCAGATGAGATAGCCCGCGAAGCTGAGTTCTTCAGTTTCGGTACTAATGACCTTACTCAGATGACCTGTGGTTTCAGCCGTGATGATTCAGCGTCGTTCCTCGGTCCCTATGTCAATGACATTGACAAGCAGATCTATGACTACGATCCGTTTGCCACCATTGATATCGATGGAACAGGCAAACTGGTTCAGATGGCCAGTGAACTTGGAAGGAAAACTAATCCTGATATCAAGCTGGGTATCTGTGGAGAGCATGGTGGTGATCCCAAGAGTATTACATTCTTTAATACTGTAGGATTGGATTATGTTTCCTGTTCGCCTTTCCGTGTTCC
>CAYSIH010000162.1:0-4262 GCA_964431005.1 uncultured Sphaerochaeta sp.
GAACGGTCTGACCTTCGACTGCTTTGTACTGTTTTCCGAGAATTTCTACAAGTGCGTACATATCGATTTGCATCCTTACATTTAGTTTGTGCCCTACCCTTATACCATGCATATGAGATGGACTTCAAGGTTATTTTTAGATAATTTGTTAAAAAACAACAAAAAGGGAGTTGAAAACCAACCGACCGATAGGTTAGTATTAGCTATGAATACTCTGCCAACCAAACAAAAGCTCATTCTTTCACTCTTGGAACTAGGATCGAAAAAAGGAATAGACAACGTTTCCATCGCCCAACTAGCAAAAGAGAACGGCCTGTCAAAAGCATCAGTCTTTCATCATTTTTCCAGCAGGGACGAGATGATAGCATCGCTATTCGCCTACTGCAGAAAACTCGCCTATTCCCAGCAGATAACCATCTCCTTCTCCGGGCAGGCAAGCGATGTTCTTTTCAGGGCGATGGACCACTGGAGCGATGTCTATACTACAGAGCCTCTCTCTTGGTTTTATAGCATCATTGAGGCTGAAAAACTTATCCATCCAGAAGCTTCCTCCATAGCAAGCACCCTATCGGAGATGTTTGACGCACAGAGCAGGGTCCTTATCGAGGAACTTGCGGAGACTGGTAGGTTGGAGGTTGAGGATTTGGATCTGGCGATCGAGATGTTCAGCGCAACAGTGCAGAACTTTCTCTCCAAGATCCTAGTCGGCAAGGATGCCGACCTGCCTTGGAGAGAGGAGAGGTTCATCAACAGCTTTTGCGCCCTGTATAAGGGGAAATGACCCTACATGGAGTGCAGGAAGGGAATACCGACCAGGGCAAAAGCATTCTTGAGGACCTGCATAACCATGGAGGAGAGTTCAATCCTAGCACGGACAAGCTCATCACTTCCTGCCTTCAAAACCGGGTTGTCGTGATACCAACGGGAGAACAGGCGCGAAAGCTCATAGAGGAATACGCATAGGAGCGAGGGGTCCAGTTCAGAACCGGAGCGGGCAACCACCTCAGGGTAGAGGGCGATCTGCTTGATAAGCTCACGTTCATCACTGAGGGTAAGCAGACTGCTGTCAAAAGAGATCTTGGCCTTATCGCCGCCCTCACTTTCGTACCTCTTGAGCATACTGGATATCCTAGCGCCCATATACTGCAGGTAAGGGCCGGTATTCCCATTGAATGAGATGGACTCAGCAGGGTTGAAGATCATATCCTTCAAGGGGTTTACCTGTAACAGATAGTAGTTCAGGGCGCCCAATGCTATTGAGGAAGAGGTTTTTTCCACATCCCCTACCTGTTCTTCACGCTGTTTTGCACGAATTTCACCGGCAGCCAGAGCTGTCAGCTGTGCAACAAGCTCATCTGCATCAACGACGGTGCCTTCACGGCTCTTCATCTTTCCATCCGGCAGGTTTACCATACCATAGGAGAGATGATGCAGATCCTCTGCCCACGTGTATCCAAGCAGGGCGAGGACATGGAAAAGCACCTTGAAGTGGTACTGCTGTTCGCTGGCAACCACATAGATAAGGGAGTCAAACGGCCAGTCCTTGTGCCGCATGATTGCGGTACCCACATCCTGGGTCATATATAGGCTTGTACCATCGCTGCGAAGCAGAACTTTCTTATCCAGCTTAACCGCCTCGAGGTCGACCCAGACCGAGCCATCCTCCTCACGGTAGAAGACACCCTGCTCCAAGCCCTTGAGAATCTCGTCCTTGCCGTACTTATAGGTTTCAGACTCATAGTAATAGTGGTCAAAGCTGATGCCCATCGTCTTGTAGCTCTCAGCAAGACCATCGAGGGTCCACTTGTTCATCTTGTTCCAGAGGTCCATCACCACAGGATCGTCCTCTTCCCATAGTTGCAGCATCTTTTGGGCCTGCTGTTCGGCACTGGGCTCTTCTTTTGCCCAAGCGGCGAACTTGACGTAGTACTTGCCTACAAAGTGGTCGCCTTTCATGCCACTGGACTCAGGAGTCTCTCCATTGCCAAACTTCTGGTACGCAAGCATGGACTTACAGATGTGCACACCGCGGTTATTGATCAGGTTAACCTTCCGTACTGTAGCCCCATTGGCTTTCAGGATGGCGCTGACGCTCTCACCTATGCTGTCATTACGCATGTGCCCCAAGTGAAGGGGCTTATTGGTGTTGGGACAGCTGAACTCAACAGTGACCCGCTTATTTGCAAGAGTTCTGTTTGTTCCGTACAGAGAACCCTCCCCCTCTATCGCTTTGGAAAGCGAGTAAGCCAAAGCTGACATGTCAATACGGATATTGAGGTAGGGACCTGCGACAAGCAGTTCACCCAAAGGGCGATCAGCAATTTTTTCTATGCGACTCTTGAGTTCTGTCGCAAGCATGGGAGGGGCTGTCCTAAGGATTTTCGCATAGGCGAACAGGGGAAAGGCAAGGTCTCCCAACTCAGGCTTGGGAGGGGTCTGGACAGCCAGCGGGGGCAGGTCTACCTCTTTTCCAAGGATTGTAAGTGCATATAGGGCAAGCTCCTTCTCAACAAGGGCTTTCCAAGACTGACGTACCGTATCAAGCATAGTATTTTCCTTTTCGTGCAAGTAGAAAGAACTATACTATAAACCAAACTCATGCATCAAGGCCGATGCTGATTTCTCCACTGCTGAGAATCTCCTCCTCCCCCTCTTCTGTCCTAACTACCAAGTGGGCATCATCATCGATAGCAAGGGCCAAGGCTTTGCGCTCCTTCCTCTGTCCAAGGATATGTATGTTCTTGCCCAAGACGATAGAACGACTACGATACTCAGCAAGGAAAGAGCGCTCTGACAAGGTATTGGAGTACTGTATGAGTGTAGTGACCAGATGGGAGACTAAGGTCGAAGCATCAATCTCCTGAGGGACAAGGGAACTATTTCCGTACAGGGAGGTGACTATCGGGCGAAGGGAGGGAGGATAGGCTTGGATGGGTGTGGAAAAGTTGATGCCGATCCCCACCACTATGGAGGAGAGCTTGCCGCTCTCCACATGCAACACCCCTTCGGTGAGGATTCCCCCCACCTTAAGGCCATCAAGGAAGAGGTCATTTACCCACTTGATGCCACAAACAATCGAACAGACCTCTTCGATCGCACGCGCACTGGCGACAGCCGCTGCGCTTGTGATCAGGGATGCCAAGGATACAGAAGGGGGAGGCGCGAGTATCAAACTTAGGTAAATACCCCCCTTGGGGCTTGAAAAATCCCGTCCTAGGCGCCCTCTTCCCCCGCTTTGGCTGTGGGCAAGAACCAGCGTCGGAGTCTGACACCCCTCACTTGCGAGCTGCTTTGCATAACGGTTGGTGGAGTCGATGGTATCAAAAAGATGAATAGGCAGTGAGGGCAGCAAAGCCTGGAGCTTCTCTTTGTCATACAGCAACTCCTGTTGCATGAGCAGATAGCCACGATTGGTTACGGCATCGATAAGGTGCCCTTCATCACGGAGGTTCTCGATCGCTTTCCAGATGGCAGAGCGACTTATCCCAAATTCAGAGGCAAGCTTCTGCCCCGAAACATACTGATCTTGATGACGGCTCAGGTAGGAGAGCACCGCTAGTGATGTATTCATGCATAAACTCTATCCTGATTGTCAACCAAATTCAAGTTTACAATACAAAAAAGAATATGATACCCTCCTCTAATGAAGATAAGAAAAACCGTCCTGACAGCCCTGTTCGCCTCACTGATAGTAGTGGGGGCATATATTCGCTTTCCTCTTCCTCCTGTACCCATCACGTTGCAGACACTCTTTGTCATCAGTGCATCCCTGCTTGGAGGGACAGCTATAGGGCTTGGCAGTGTGGGCATCTACCTGCTTCTGGGTGCCGTAGGACTGCCTGTCTTCGCTTCTGGAGGGGGCCTTGGCATCCTGTTGGGTCCTACTGGGGGTTTCCTTTTCGGCCTATTGCCCGCTGCCCTGATTGCCGGCATAGCAGGCAACTATGCAAACAAGGAAACCATCGGCCACAAAGAGGGGCAAGAAGGGACCCACTCCAATACACACAAAACGAAGAGGAGCAAGAACACCTACCTGTTTTTATGCATTCTCTTTGGAACACTGGCAACACTAGCCATCTACGCTGTAGGCGTGCCTTTTCTCAAATTCAACCGTTCCCTCTCCTGGAAAGTGGCCATCCAGGTAGGCATGCTCCCCTTCCTGATAGGTGACACCGTAAAACTCATTGTCTCGATACAGCTGGCCCAGATGTTTTCCCCAAGGATCAGGGCTTTTCTTCATGGAGCAAGCTCTTGCTGATTTT
>CAYSIH010000163.1:0-4233 GCA_964431005.1 uncultured Sphaerochaeta sp.
CAATGAGAATTGAAGAGCTGACAGTTGCCCAGCAACAGTATGTTGAGATCGTAAAGGCCCTGTCCAACAATTCAAAACTGATAATATTGGATGAACCGACATCTGCCCTCTCTAAAAATGAAGTTGCCCATCTATTTGCTCTCATGAGGCATCTCAATGAACAAGGAGTCACGCTTGTTTTTGTCAGCCATAAGCTTGATGAAATATTTGAGATCAGCGATCGGATCGTCGTATTCAGAGACGGTTTGTTTGTAAAGACCCTGACAACTAAAGAGAGCAACGAACAGGAACTGATTCAGGCTATGGTAGGTCGTGATGTTGGAGATCTCTATTCCATACGAAACAGACAACCTGTCGGTGAAGAGGTGCTAGCCGTAGAGGATCTGGTAAACATGCATTATGATGAGTCCTACTCCTTAAAGCTGAACAGGGGTGAGGTCTTGGGAGTCTTTGGATTGGTTGGCTCAGGACGTACGGAACTGATGCGTTCCATTTTCGGCGCTGATAAGATTCAAGGTGGAAGTGTTACTATCAAGGGAAAGAATATTGCAGGGAAATCGCTTAAAATGGCTATCCAAGCAGGGTTTGGTATGTTGCCTGAAGATAGAAAAAATCATGGGCTCCTGCTTGAGCAGTCCATCTTGGATAATATTTTCCTAGCCTGCACTGCTAACAGCAAAGAAGTGTTCAGAAAAAACCGTAAGGAGAGTGCACAAGCCAAGCAAAAAATCCAAGAACTGAAAATCAAGCTCAATTCTGTGGATGACCCGGTGAACTCACTCAGTGGAGGAAACCAACAGAAAGTAGCTTTTGCAAAATGGCTCCTGCTCAATCCCGATGTGCTCATCTTGGATGAACCTACCCGGGGAATTGATATCGGGGCAAAGTTTGAAGTATATGGACTTATTGACAAATTGGCTGCTCAGGGGACCGCAATACTTATGGTCTCTTCCGAACTGCCGGAAATAATCGCCTTGTCAGACAGGGTGCTTGTTATGAATCAGGGTAAAATTGTAAAAGAGCTCGACCATACAGATGCTCAGGAAGAATTAATAATGCATTATTGCACATTGGATAATTTTGGGGGTAAGGATGAGTGAATCAGTAGCTGCAGTAGAAAAAAGACAGGCAAACCTGTTATTAAAGAAATTCAAATCAGAATATTCGGTTGAGATAGTGATGTTCCTGGTATTTATTCTGCTTTGTGTCGTCATCAGTCTCATCTCACCTAACTTCCTGAGTACGAGAAACATCCGTAACCTCTTCTGGCAAGCTACCACAGTTGGCATCATTGCCATTGGTCAGACTTTGATCATTCTTACTGCAGGAATTGACCTATCAGTAGGCGGGATCATGGCTATCTCAGCGATGCTTGGTGGAGTGGTCATGAACCAGTTCGGTCTGGGAATGGGGATAGCAACCGTTATCCTATGCGGCTTGTCCGTTGGGATCATTAACGGCATCCTTGTCGCGTATGCTCGTCTGGCACCCTTCATCGTCACACTGGGAACATTATCGATAACTCAGTCCCTTACCTATGTAATCACTGACGGCAGTTCAATAACAGGCCTTCCTGCAGGGTATAGGTTCTTCGGATATCAGAAGTTTTTGGGGTTTCCCCTTTACAACTATATCCTGATAGGCCTGTTCATCATCGGTCATATTGTGTTGAAGAAAACCAAACTTGGCAGGTTCTTCTATGCAATTGGCAGTAATGAGGAAGCGGCCCGTCTGGCAGGGGTAAATGTAAAGTTCAACAAGATGATGGCCTATGCCATCACCGGAGTCCTTTGTTCCTTTGCTGTTCTGATCCTTACATCCCGCCTGGGAGCCATTGACCCTGATACAGGTAGAGGCATCGAACTTGATACCATCGCCGCTGTAGTAATCGGAGGAGCTAGTATGAGTGGAGGTAAGGGAAGCCTGATAGGCACACTCATAGGGGTCTTCTTCATTACGGTCTTGCATAATGGATTGAATCTGACAGGCGTCTCCCCTTTCTGGCAAGGATCCGCAGTAGGTTCGGTCATCATCATCTCGGTCCTGCTTGATGGTGTCATAAGGAAAAAATAAGGATAACTCACCATTCAGACCAACATGAATATTGAAGATACGTAGAGGAGGCCCAAAGGGCCCCCTCTACTTGTGCTCCTACCGGTACCTCTGCTGTACCTTGGCTATCTCTTCAAACACCGTCTGACCGATGCGTTCGTCACTGGCTATGACCTCCCACCTGAGCAGGGCATCTTCACTCTGGCTGACACGCTGAAATACCTGAAACCAAGGGGTCTTAAGTTCTGCATCGGAGTCATAGTGCAGTGGCAGATTGAATCGGTACAGGGATGCACCAAGGCTTTCACCCTGTTCGTTCTCAGTTACCTTGGTAGCGCCCATCTTGAACAAGAGTTCCTCAATTTCGTTTTGCAAGGCAATGCGCTTGCCCGCTTCCTTGATCATGACAGACCACTCCCTAGCCCTCCAAGAGCTAGCTTGCAGTCTTTTGGCATCATCGAACCTAGAGCTATCCTGCACAAAAGCCTTGAGCACCAACAAAGTATAGAATAAGGTATTTTCAGTGGAAAACTTGGGAGCATCCCACGTACCCACAGTTTGAGGGAATTGCAGGTAGTAGTGGGCAGACTCCTCGACAGCCGCAAGAAGATGGTCTGCCCTCCCCTTAATCAGAGCACTTTTGATGTAAGAGTGACCATTCTGTACCAGAGCTATCTTCTTGCCCTGTATGACACTTTTTAGAAGCAGTGTCGGGGCTGCTTTGATATCAAACAGGAAGGTCGGCTCAAAAGTATCTTCATCAGAGCCAAAATATGGGGCAAACATAGTTTTCAGTTCATTGGAAATAATTCCCATGACAAATGAGGGGGCAAGCTGGCTTCCTTTGTAGATAAAATCCATTCTATCGCCATCACCATCATAAGCAAAGCAGAGATCAGACTGGCTCTCTTGCAAGTAAGCAAGTGTAGCTCTCATACTTGCCTCACTACCCGGATTGGGATCGCCTGCAGGAAAATCCCCATTGGGCACCAAATGGTGGTAGACACCTTGTACACCGCATTGAGTAAGGGCTCGGCTTACCGCAGGTCCAAAACTGCCATGGAGGAAGTCACAGACAACCTCAAGGCCCTCAAGGCTGCCGGAGCTTACTCCTGCAAGACGCATGGAGTAATCGATGAACTGGTCCATCGTATTGAGGGTTATGACTTTTCCACCCTTGCGTCTATTGGCCAAGAGAGGCTTTTCGTAATAAAACTCAATCTTACCAAGCCCGCCTTCGGGACCACTTTCCAAGGAAACACTCTCCAGATCCTTTGCTACAATCTTCATACCAAGGTAGGAGCCGGGATTATGGCTTGCTGTTATCATGACACCACCACTTTCCGGGTGCTGCATGCAGGCGTAGTAAAACTGACATGATCCTATAGGGGTTGCCTCAAGATAGACGGTCAGACCCGATTGGACGAAGATATCCAGGGCTGTTTGCATCAGGAGGTCACTTCCAATGCGTGAATCGCGGGCGAGCACAATGCTCCGGGTCTTCACATCATGGAGCATGTAATATGCAATGGCGTGACAAAGGCCCCTGGAGGTCTCTTCATCAAAGTTGCTCTGCTTGCTTCGGATATCATACGCTTTGAACAGATTTTTTTTCATTATCATTCCTTTGTACGGCTAGCGTACTCCTACAGAAAAAGAGGATAATTCAAGCCTATTAGGGCAAGACAGTCCTCTCTAATGGACCCGTACCTAGGTGTGCCTTTGTCCAAAACTGCTAGCCTAGGTTGAGTATGGACTACTCATACATGAGGTTGTGTTTTTCTGAAGCTAATCTCTATCCTACCCGTTTAATCAAAGAGAAATCAAGGTAAGCAAACACCACTGAGTGGGTATTAGCCACTCAAATAATCATTTGGGTTCTGTTCTCCCTCTTTTTATGTATGCTTTGAAACCTGAAGAATCTGTCATATAAAGAATTATATGACAGATATGATGGTGAAATCCCAGATCGCCTCAAGCTGGAATTTTATGAAGGTATCGATAGAATTTAAGTCAGTGAGATAGATGTTGGATTCATGGATATTATCATTGAATTTTTTGAAGACCAATTAGCATGATAGCAACCTTGCTCGGCATGTTCACTATAACGGATTCCAAGATTGAAGAAAGGGAGGTTGCCCTCCCCTTTGTCATATCTTCAGGAACATCTTTTCCTTGATG